>JARRPN010000353.1:0-3167 GCA_037382875.1 Calditrichaceae bacterium
ATCGGTTCATCATCCGCATTTGGCCCAATCACAATTCTTGATGGGATTAAATCGAAGCTATCAAATGATCAGATCATTTATGACAAAGCCTGTGACCTGGTTGAGGATAAAGTGACTGAAAGTTATTTCTCACAATGCTCATTTGATGGGAAAAAGGGTTTTAAAGCCACTTACTGGAATAATCAGGACCGTTCAGGTGATATTGTAACGACTCAACAAATTGTTAATCCCATGAAATTAACTACAGCCGGTCAGCATGAATTTGCTCCAGGTGTACGCCTGGAAGCTTTTTCTGCAAAGTATGAAACGGAGTTTATTCCAGCAGTCAGTGAAGAGATTGTATTTAAATGCGGTGCCACGGGATCTTTTACCGTAATAGTAAACGGTGATACCATAGTTACCTATATTAACTGGAGAACACTGCCATCACGACATCCTTTTATTGTCGAAGCCGGAAAAAAATATCACATCGAAATTCAGTATGCTCAAATGCATAATTGGCAAGCCAATCTCGAATTTAATTTTGGTAAAGAAGTAGATGTCGATTTTACAGAATTGATTAATAAATTGAAAGATACTGAGATTGTCGTATTTGTCGGCGGACTTTCGACACTGCTTGAAGGTGAAGAAATGCCGGTATCCTACCCGGGTTTTAAGGGCGGCGACCGTACGGAAATAGAGCTTCCTTCTGTTCAGCGTAACTGTCTTAAAACTTTGAAGGATGCCGGTAAAAAGATTGTTTATGTAAATTGTTCGGGTTCTGCTATTGCTTTAGTTCCGGAAACCGAAAGCTGCGATGCGATTCTCCAGGCATGGTATGGCGGCGAGTCAGGCGGTCAGGCGGTCGCTGATGTGCTGTTTGGTGATTATAATCCGTCAGGAAAATTACCCATTACTTTTTATAAGAACCTTAAACAGTTACCGGATTTTGAAGATTATTCCATGCAGGGACGCACGTATCGGTATATGTCGGATCCTTTGTTTCCGTTTGGATTTGGTTTGAGTTATACAACTTTTTCAATTGGCAAGGCGAAGTTCAGTAAAACTACCATAAAAGCCGATGAATCTGTTGAACTTATCGTCCCTGTAACCAATAAAGGGAATAAAAACGGTGTTGAGATTGTCCAAGTTTATGTACGAAAAGTAAATGATCCCAACGGGCCGTTAAAAGCACTCAAGGGTTTTCAAAGAGTGAATGTTGCCGCAGGTAAAACTGTTAAGGCAGTGATCGAGCTACCTGCTGATTCTTTTAAATTTTATGATCGCACCAAGGGAAAAATGGCTGTTGCTGCCGGTGAGTATGAGATTCTGTACGGAAATAGTTCCGATGACAAAGATTTAAAGATAGAAAAGATTGTACTTAAATGATAAATGTTTTATACCCAATAAATTTTCAGTTCAATTCTTAAAGTTAAGGAGAAAATATGAATTTTGTCAGGCCAATTTTTTTGATGTTGTTTTTATTTAGTACGATCTTATTAAACACGATATTTGGTCAGGAAAAATCAAACCGGATTGTGATTAATGCTGATCTTGGTAAAGAGACTATCAGCAAATTTATCTATGGTCATTTTGCAGAACATTTGGGACATTGTATTTATGGTGGAATTTATGTCGGAGAGGATTCCAAAATTCCAAATACACGTGGCATCAGGAATGATGTTGTTGCAGCGTTAAAAGAAATAGCTCCCAGCGTTGTGCGTTGGCCTGGCGGATGTTTCGCGGATACCTATCACTGGAAGGATGGCATAGATCCAAAAAATCAGCGTCCTTCAATCGTGAATGTAACTTGGGGAGGCGTAACGGAGGATAATAGTTTTGGTACGCACGAGTTTTTGGATTTTTGTGAACTGATTGGAGCAGAACCATACATATGTGCAAATGTAGGTAGCGGTACTGTGCAGGAGGCTACGGAATGGGTTGAGTATGTTAATTCCAGCGCGAAGAGTCCAATGACGGAATTGCGAAAGAAAAACGGAAGAGAAGAACCGTGGAAAGTTAAATATTGGGCTGTTGGCAATGAAAGCTGGGGATGCGGCGGTAATATGACGCCGGATTATTATGCTGATCTGTATAAAAGATTTTCTACGTATATGCGTGCAGGTCGTCCGTATCGTGTCGCCAGTGGCGGAACTGATCCGGATTTTGAATGGACCGAAACTGTTTTAAAGAAAACGCAAAAATTCCGGAATTTGATACAGGGATATTCATTTCATTATTATACCTTTTGTCATGGCTGGGGTGATAAAACAGCGGCAACAAAATTCAATGAGAATGATTGGTTCTACACCATGAAGAATACGTTGGTAATGGAAGAACGCCTTGAAAAACATATTGCCTTAATGGATGAATACGATCCTCAAAACAGGATTGGTTTAATCGCCGATGAATGGGGCAATTGGTTCACCGTTGAACCGGGAACGAATCCAGGTTTTTTATACCAACAGAATACGGTACGCGATGCCGTAACAGCTGCCCTGTATTTAAATATTTTTAATAATCACTCCCGCAGGGTAAAAATGGCTAACATTGCTCAATTTGTAAATGTTCTACAAGCTATGATCCTGACAAAAGATGAGCAAATTGTAAAAACTCCAACCTTCTATGTTTTTAAGATGTATAAAGTGCATCATGATGCTACGCTTCTGCCAATCGACGTGACCTGTGATGATTACAAATATGAAGATATGACATTACCTAGCATAAGCGCTTCTGCCTCAAAAGATAAGGATGGAGTGATTCATGTATCGCTTTGCAATATAGATATGAATAAAAGCAGAAGTGTTGAAATCGATTTAAGAGGCACGGATAAATTATCCAAATCCAGCGGCGAAATAATTACTTCAGCTAAAGAGAATGATTTTAACGATTTTGGACAACCCGAAAAAGTTAATATTAAAAAATTCTCATCATTTAGTGTTAAGAATAATATTCTAAAAGTTGATTTACCAGCAAAGTCGGTTGTTACAATTGAGTTAAAGAAATAACTTTTAAACAGATTTATCAATCAGAGAAAATTAGATATGATGCTCGCTTATCTGGTTTTCTCTGATTCATTTATAATAGAATAAGAATTTCATGCTTGCTGTTATAAGTTATGGCTGCTATGAATCAGCCGCAGCGATCGGTAAAGATGTAGCAGTTGTGCTGCAGTGAACAGGCCTAAC
>JARRPN010000354.1:0-6027 GCA_037382875.1 Calditrichaceae bacterium
CGAGGATAGTAAGCAGCATTATGGGTCATCATCATATAGGGGGGAGTATCGAATCCATCAATTAAAATGCCTACTTCATCGTTGGTTGATGGATTCATTGGACCGTACATTAAATCTTTGCCTTTGTTTTTAAGCCAGTCTGCAGCAGCTTTAAATAAAGCATTTGCGACTTCCTGATCATCATAACAATCAAAGAATCCGAAAAATCCGGCATTATCCTTTTGAAATTCATTATAATTCTTATTTGTGATTGCAGCAATCCGCCCGGAAATTTTATTATCTTTATAGGCAAGGAATAATTGAATTTCAGCATGTGAGTAAAAAGGATTTTTCTTAGTATCCAGAACTTTATGGCGTTCTATACGCAAAGGACTTACCCAATTAAGCGTGTTTTTATTGACAGTCCACTCAAAATCTATAAACTGCTTTTTCTGCTTTGCATTAGTAACGGGTTCGATTTTTACACCCATGTTGCCATCCTATGACTTAAGTTATATTATCCCTAATTCCTTTGCGACTTTTTTAAACAAATAATCTGCGCCAAAAGAGAAAGGTCTGTTCATCATTTCCAATATAAATAGGGATGATAGGTGTATCCTGACTGGTGCCAATATTAAATCCAATGGACTTAAATTCTACACGCATTTTCCTGGAAATGACCTGTAAGCGCTTCGTATGTTCGGGTTCGTTGTTAATAATCTCAAGTGTTTTTAAAACCGTAGCTGTAGCAGCAGGCGTTGGAGCCGCACTAAAAATAAGCGGACTGGCTTTATGTTTGATATAATCAATAACTGCCTGCGGGCCTGTTAAAAATCCGCCAAGAGAAGCCAGTGACTTGCTGAAAGTACTCATTACCAGATCGACATCCGACTCTAAACCAAAATATTCAGCACTTCCTCGTCCATGTTCACCTAATACTCCCAGACCATGAGCTTCATCCAGATAAATCCTTGCATTGTATTTTTTAGCTACTTTTACCAGCTCATCAAGTTTCACAATATCACCTTCCATGCTGAATACACCATCGGTGATAATAATTTTAGCACTATCAGCGGATAGATCGGCGATTAACTTTTCTAACGATTTCATATCATTATGCAGATATCGTTTTATACATGCTCCATTAACAGACAATACACCCGCATATATGGAAGCATGATCGGACTTATCCATAAGGATGCAGTCATTCCGATCCACAAGTGTAGCAATTGAACCTAAATTGGTCATATACCCTGTACTGAATACGAGTGCCGCCTCACGATTAAAGAAGTCAGCGATTCGACTTTCCAGCTCAATATGCAAATCTAACGTACCATTTAAAAACCTGGAACCTGAGCAACTTGTACCATATTTATGAGTCGCTTCAATGGCAGCTTCAACCACTCGGGGATCATGGGTCAATCCAAGATAATTGTTGGACCCGACCATAATTACTTCGTGACCGTCCATTTGAACTACTGGCCCATCATTGCCGGAAAGCGGAACAAAATAGGGATAAATACCAGCTTCAATCGTTTCTTTAGCGCGGGTAAATTTGTAACATTTCTCAAAAATATCCAAGCTGGAGACTCCTAACTCAACAATACCGCACAGGTCTGTTGGGATAATATTAAAACTGAGTAATTAAATTCTATAAATCGGATTCATTTCGAATTTCGAAAAATGTTTTGCGCAATTTATGAAACTTTAATAAAATATGCTAACTGTATTTCACTCATATATTAATTGAATGCGTTTAATATGAAAGTATTTTTAACAGGTGCCACAGGTTTTATCGGGAGCTTTTTAGCTGAAAACCTAGTAAAAAAAGGATACCAGGTAAAATGTCTGGTACGCAGCAGCAGCAATTTAAGATGGATTTCTGATCTCGATATAGAATGTTACTATGGAAACCTTAATAATCCAGAATCTTTATTCAAAGGATTATATGATGCAGACTATATATATCATCTTGCTGGTGTAACCAAATCATTAAAAGATGAAAATTATATCAATGCTAATATTAAAGGAACAAAAAATTTAATTGATGCTATCTTAGCGACAAATAAAAAATTAAAAAGATTAATACATGTCAGTTCCATGGCCGCCGTTGGACCAAGTCCGACTATTGAACCGATAGATGAAACACATCCGCCTAATCCAATTAATATTTATGGCCGGACAAAACTGGAAGCGGAAAATTATGTCAGGCAATATTTCGATAAAATCCCTACCACCATTGTAAGACCTCCCGCTGTTTTTGGCCCCAGAGATGAAGATGTTCTGCAATTTTTTAATACGATTAAGTATGGTATTATTCCTAAGACAGGTGGACGAGATAAATACTTAAGTTTAATTTATGTAAAGGATTTGGTCGAAGGGATTATCCTGGCCGGCGAAAACAAAAAGGCAGTTGGGCAAATTTATCATTTATCACCTGAACGACCCATATCCTGGGGCGAACTGGCAAATATTGCATTAAAAATTTTAAATAAAAGAGGATTTAATATTAGTGTGCCTATGGTCCTAATTAAGGGCGCTACATTTATTTCTGAACTTACTGGTAAATTAACCGGATCAAATCCGGCATTGAATTGGGAACGTTATGAACAGATGAAACCGGATTTTTGGGTGAGTAGTTCTCAAAAAGCAAAGAAAGATATTGGATTTAGCGCAAAGACGAAGATTCATGACAGCGTAAAAGAAACACTGGAGTGGTATGTTAAACAAGGATGGTTATAAATCTAAATGGTATAAAGACTGGTTTGGAGAGGAGTATTTAACTGTTTATGCCCATCGAAACTTAGTTGAAGCAAAAAAACTTGTTGAACTGATAGAAAAGGAGCTCCCTTTAAAAAAATCAGATAGAATCCTTGATATTGCTTGTGGTAATGCCCGGCATGCAAAATTGCTAGCCAGGAAACATCTGCAGATTTATGGATCTGATTTATCACTCGTTCTGCTTAAATCAGCATTACAGAGAAAATCAAATAAAACGTTCCCATTTCTCATACAATATGATATGCGTAATTTACCATTCCGTAATCATTTTGATGTTGCGCTTAGTTTGTTTACATTTAAAGATCAAAGAAGAACGTTGGATCATTGAAAACCGTGTATACAAACAAATTACTATAAATCAGGACAAAACTTTTTCAGAGTCTGTCCGTTTATACAACCTGGATGAACTCAGAGGTATGATTTCAACATCTGGGTTTAAAATATTCAAAACATTTGGCGAATATGATGGTTCGGAATATCAACATGATTCCAGCCGCATGATTATATTCGCATTAAAGGAATGATTACCATGTCCAAATCAGGCAATCCGATTTATCAATTATATCTGGAAAATAGTCCAAAAGTAACCTCATTTTTCAATTATCCACTTAGGCCTGAATGGGAAAAAATAGCCGGAAATATCATACATAATTTTGATAATAATGAATTTCTAAAAATTTTAATCGAACAGAATAAGGATATTGACAATAAAAGATACCTGAAATTGCTGGATGACAAAAATACCATTGCACTGGTTACTGGCCAACAATTAGGACTGTTTGTCTCACCGCTTTACACCGTCTATAAAATATTAACAACTATTTTATATGCGCAAAAATTATCAGTGGAAATAAAGAATTATAATTTTGTACCAGTTTTCTGGCTGGAAGGTGAAGACCATGATTTTGCAGAGATCAATCATGCAAACTATTTTAATCGGGATGGTAATTTAGCAGAGGTTTTTCATGAAGAAGATAAAAATGAGATTGGACTATCGATAAGCAAAAGAAAAATATCTGAACAAATATCTGCTATCCTTGATAATCTGCAAAATGAACTAATTGAAACAGAATTCAGTTCAGCATTATTAGATAACTTAAAAAACAGCTGGAAACCAGAAAAACCATGGAATCAGGCATTTACGGATCAAATTCGATTAACCTTTAAAGATACAGGTTTATTAATTTTTAATCCGGCAGATGAACAGGTTAAGCAATTAAGCCGGCCATTCTTTAGATATCTGATTGAAAATAATCGTAGTATTGTAAACGCTTTCGATGAACAATCCAATAGTATTGATAAATCAGGTTTTGATAACCAAGTCCTTGTGGATAAAGATAAAAGTTATATCTTCCTTTCGTATCAGGGTGGTCCACGCATCGCATTACAAAGAAAAGGAACCGAAACGTTTGTATTAAAAGATTCTGAAAAACCTCTAACAAAACAGGATTTGCTGAACATGCTTGATAAAAATCCTGAATGGTTTTCATCAACTGTATTGACTCGTCCAATCTGGCAAAGCTGGATGCTGCCGGTGGTTTCATATATTGCCGGGCCTGGTGAAATCGCTTATTGGGCACAGCTAAAGGAAGGATTTGAATCATTTAATGTTCAGATGCCTCATGTGATGCCTAGATTAAGTTTTACTATGCTGGAACCAAAAATTCAACGATTGATGAAAAAATATTCAATAGATATTAATCAAGTATCCATTGATTCGGATAATTTTGTTAGAGAACAGATTCAGAAATCTCAAAATCCTGCACTGGAAGATGAATTTAAACAAATTAAGAAGCAGTTATCTGACAGATCGAAAAAAATTCAAACCCAGATAGATCTTATAGATCCAACACTTAAATCAGTTATTAAAAAAACTTTTAGTAATGCCGATAATACAATCAGTAAATTACAAAATAGAATTCTAAAAAGAATTGAAGAAAAAGAAAGTCTTGCAGTGCAGCATTTTAAAGAAATTCATCAGAATATTTATCCTGATGGCAGTCCTCAGGAACGAGTGATAAGCAGCATCTATTTTTTGAATAAATACGGACCTGACTGGTTAAATAATATAATTGATAAGATAAATATCGATAATTACAGAAATCAGGTAATTACCATATAGGATTTTAATGGAAAACTATTCCAATAATAATGGATATACATCTACAGAACCAGGCGATAAAAAACCACTCTGGGAAGAAATCCGTAGTTTTAGCAAAACGAAATATTTTATTGCTATTGCGTTAATTATTCTTGCTGCTCTTGGAATTATTGTACCTATTATTCCAGGAATTATTTTTATTATCCTGGCGATTGCATTATTTAAAAAGGGATGGATGGCAAAAATTAGGGAACGGATCCGATTATGGAAGATGTAAAAATCTTAATAATTCAGAATTATAATCTTATTAATATTTAGCTAATTCTGCATTTACCATGCTTAATAAAATAGCTTTTTCACGCATAGGTAAAAATGCGCTTTTAAATCCCGCCACAATAACATTTTTTAAATCATCCATATTCCATTCAGCATACTTTGCAGCCAGATACAATTCATTAGTCATAGTGGTATTTGATATCAGACGGTTATCGGTATTGATGGTCACCCGCAGACCATAATCGTAATAAAATTTCAGTGGATGCATCTTAAAAGAAGGGGCTGCTTTTGTCTGTATATTGCTGGTTAGACAAATTTCCAGGGGTATCCGATGATCGTTGACATAATTTAGTAAATCCCCGTCTTCCTTTAATCGTGTGCCATGCCCGACCCGATGAGCGCCGCAATAATGAATCGCTTGATGAATACTTTGTGGTCCATAAGCTTCACCGGCATGTGCGGTACAATTAATATTATTATTAAGAATCTGGTAAAAAGCTTCACGATGGTGCTTTGCCGGATAGCTCTCTTCCATACCAGCAAGATCAAACGCAACTACACCACGATTTTTATAAGCCACTGCCAGCTCAGCTAATTGAAGCGAAGTTTCCGGATTAATATTGCGCATACCGCAAATAATAATCCCTGTTTTAATGTGGTACTTTTTTTCTGCTGCGCTTAAACCACTATAAACAGCATCTACAATTTCTGGCAGTTTCATACCTTTTCTCATATGCAATACCGGTGAATAACGTACCTCCAGATACCAGATATTTTCATTGGCTGCATCCTCTGCCAGCTCATAGGCTATGCGGGAAAGGCCCTCGGCATCCTGCATCACCGTCAGTGTGATGTCAAAAGGAACCAGATACTCAACCAGACTTTTACAC
>JARRPN010000355.1:0-3156 GCA_037382875.1 Calditrichaceae bacterium
GTCATAAAGAACATTAACCGTTCCTTTTAGCTCTATCTTGCCATTTTCTTTTGATGTGACAGAAATATTATTTTCCTGGAAATAATTTGAGATTTTTTGCTTTACAGCGTCAACTAATTTATCTCCATTCGTTTGTGCTACAACTTGGGAAATCAATATTCCTGAAAATAAAATGGTCAAAACAGTAAATCCTGAATATTTAAATAAATTTCTCATGGGACAGCCTCCTTAAAGTTCTAGTTAAAGTCTAATTCTGGGATCATAATAAATGATATATATGAAGAAAGAATGAAAAAGAGATAGACGAGCCGTTAATTTTCAGAATGGAAGTTTTACGTCAATCAAAATTTGCCAGCCTTCCATCCAGGTCAATATTCTATAGCGGAATCATTCTTTCTGATTGGGATCATTCGTTTATTGTATACTATAATATATATCTGTTCTAGAAATAGAAACTACTAATAACCAAAACACGGTAAGAATAGAAATGGCTGGAATTAATATTTATTTAAAGATATCTTAATGACAGAAACAGACTTTTTTTAAAGTTTCGTTTGTTGCACATTTCAATTTTTATGGATTCTATATTAACAATCTGGGTCTTGAATCGCTATATTCAAACGAAGTGTTTGGAATGCCAGGCTATCAGATAGTCTTGCAGGCTGAAGACGCACTCTATAGTGGGAATTGTTCAAATGATAACAATCATGACGATTTTTTCGGACAGGAATTTATCAATTTTCCATCGAATGGCGGCATTGTTGAATTTCAAAATGTGGATGGCGGAGAAGGGGTAATTTTATT
The DNA here is from genome assembly GCA_037382875.1 of Calditrichaceae bacterium. Classification (GTDB taxonomy): domain Bacteria; phylum Calditrichota; class Calditrichia; order Calditrichales; family Calditrichaceae; genus JAFGKZ01. Next base: position 805 of record JARRPN010000355.1, read on the forward strand.
GTCGCTTACCGTTACGCGCTCGGTAATGATCTCCGAACCGGAAGCTTTGTAGTCAATGGCGTCTCACAAGGTATCACCATGCAAGGTACTGGCGATTGGTCAAGTTAGCGAACCGACAGTATAAATGTGCAATTGAACAGCGGGCCGGTTAATACTATAAAGTTACAAAGTACAGTTCAGGATTTCAGAAACCTGGAACAAATCTCAGTCATTCCGGGGTCAATAACCGGTGTTGAGCTATAATACGATGCTGCTATTCCAGATAATTTTCAATTGTCCCAAAACTACCCCAATCCTTTCAATCCAAGAACAATTATCCGATACGCGTTACCTGAAGCTACTCACCTGGATATATCCATCTACAATATACTTGGACAAAAGGTGGTTCCAATTTAATAAGAATTATATATATTTCTATTACTTACAAAATTTATTTGGGAAGTAATATGCTAAATTCACAAAATTCACCTTTACGGGTATCTATTTCAATTTTACCCTTATAGGAATCTATTTTTTCTTTAATAAGTCTCATACCAACACCTCTTCCAGCTGATGTACTTACGGTGTCAGCAGTCGAAATCCCTGATTCAATAATGGTATCCATAAGTTTCTTTTTAGACCATTTTTCAACGGTACTCTTTTTATATTTTCCTGATTCAATGGCGATACTGATTAATTTATCAACCTGTATACCACGTCCATCATCTTTAAATTTAATACAAATCGAACCGTTCTGGTTGAATGAAACAATTTCAAGTTTACCCAATTCCGGTTTATTTAATTTTTTTCTTTCTTCTTTAGATTCAATACCATGTACTAAAGAATTGCGAATTAATTGAATTTAAATATCTTTAATTACGATAACATATTTGCCAGGTATAATGTTCACATTAAATTTATCATAAACTAAATTGACCTGCTTATCTAAATCATGACATATTTCATTCACCAGGTTTATTAAAGATTTTATAACTTTATCCATTTTATTTTCATCTGTAGATTTTACCTGTGAATATATTTTCCCCATTCTTTCAATGCTGGTGCTCATTTCATCGAAAATATAACGTATTTCCTGGAGATCATTTTCTAACTTGTTCATATCTTTTTTTGTAACATTCGATTTCTCGTTTAATAATTTTATTTCATCTTCATATTCATGAACTATATCAAAGATATAATCAAGCTAAAGCAAATTAGCATTTCCTTTTATAAGATGAGCAGGACAAAATAAATAATCGGTTAAATTCTCCAATAATCTAAAATAATAATTTATTATTTGTGGTTATGCATTTTGTAAATCTGATAACCTAGAATTAAATTATGTATGAAAAGGAAAAAATGTTTTGCAGATAGTTTTAAATTTAGTTTATTGCTTAAAAATAATTTTATAAAATTGAGAACGATTCAAGAAATATAAATAATCTACTGCAACTAGAGGAGTAAAATAATTAAATCTTTAATAAGTTTATGTTACATACAAACTGTCATAACGACAACAGGTTTACCTGCTCAAGCTTATAATGACAAAATAAACTTAAAACTTTTAATTGAGGAAATTTTGACTATTTGTACATATATTTATAAGATAATAAAGGCTAGAATGAATAAGATACTTCTAATAATAACAATATCTATAGGACTCATTCAATTTTATCGTGAGGATTTTTAGAACCATAAAATTTTAACATATCAATTAATTTTCTAAAGAAGCCAGATTATGAACAAATACAAAATCCAAACGTTTCAAATCAAGTTTTTAAATGTACTTATTATTTTAATTCTATCCACTTTGTTTATATCCGAATCACCACCAAAAAATAATTCATCCGGGGATACTCTTTTCAATAATTTTCAGAATCCGCCGGAATCTGCCGGGCCAAGAACATGGTGGCACTGGACCGGTGGTAATGTAACACTGGAAGGTATTACTAAAGATCTAGAGTGGATGCATAGAATTGGTATTGCGGGTTTTCAATTAGCTGATGTCAGTTTTGGAAGCGGTCAAACCGTTGATGATAAGATTTTGTTCGCCACTCCGGCTTGGTTAGATGCTCTGCACCATGCAGCTCAGGAGGCTGATCGATTAAATTTAGAAATGGCCATATTTAGTTCTGCAGGTTGGAGCCTGACCGGAGGTCCCTGGGTTAAACCGGAACAGGCAATGAAAAAACTTGTCTGGAGTGATACACTGATTCATGGTCCCCGGATATTTTCCGGCAAACTGCCTCATCCACCTTTCAACAATGGTCCTATTCGCAATCTGGGATTCGGGAGCGAGCCAAACCAACAGCTGGATCCTACTTTTTATGGAGATGTTGCTGTTCTGGCGTATCGATTGCCAGCATCCGAATC
>JARRPN010000356.1:0-3150 GCA_037382875.1 Calditrichaceae bacterium
TCAGGGTTTACTCCATCAGGTACGCTATGATTTAGGCAATAACGTACAAGCTGATTATACTTCCAATAATGCGGTGATAGCGCCGGATCTTCCCAGTAGCGGCATTCCATGGATGGTACCCCATTCTGATTATTTTGATTCAGAGAAACTCAATCCTGAATGGTCGTTTTCCGGATATACACCCGAGAGCTCTCATTCGCTTACAGATAGGCAGGGCTGGTTTAAACTTTCACCACGCAGTAAAGCAAACACTATCGTAAAAAATGATGGTGAACATAATTATTCTTTGATGACACGCCTGGACTTCCAACCTGAATCTCCAAATGATCAGGCGGGATTTTGGCTATTCAACGGGCTGGAAACCCTATATGCAAAATTAAACAGCACAGTAAATGATTCAGGAAAATCGGTCATAAGTTTCAGTTTCACTGATGGCAATTATTATGAAGCGGAAAATACCATTGGAGATACTTTATGGCTCAAATTGTACCGGGACAATCATAAATTAACCGGCTATTTTAGTGCTAATGGAATTGACTGGATCCAGGTTGGCGAGGCAATTGATGTATCCGCTATGGATCAAAATCAACCAGACTATAATGGCTGGATTGGTACACAGCTTGGCTTGTATGTGCAGGGTAAATCTGCCGATTTCGATCTTTTTATTTATCGGGATGCCTACTCTCCGATAAAAGCGCAACCTGCTGCTAATCAATATGGAACATTAAGAGTAGTTAGTGGCACTGCACCAGCATATTTGGACAGTATTGACAACAATGATTGGACTTTGTATGCGGGTGTTGAATTTGGCGGTAAAGATTATTATGTAAAGCCGGATTCGCTGGAAATTTCAGCCTCAAGTGCTTCTTCTGGTGGGATTGTGGAAGTATGGCTTGATTCCATTGATACGGGTAAAAAAATTGCTGAGTGTACTATCCAAAACACAGGTGGATGGGCCAATTTTCAATCGTTCAAAACAGCGGTTGATTCAGTATCGGGCATGCACGATGTATACCTAAAATTTTTAGGTGATAGCGAAAGGCTTTTTAGAATTGACTGGTTTAAATTTATTGGAACGAGTTATACACCTCTAGTGGGAATTAAAGAAGAAAATAATTTTGAGATTCGCAATTTCGAACTATATCAGAATTTTCCAAATCCGTTCAATCCAAAAACTGTAATCAGTTGGCAGTTACCAATAAGTAGTCACATTGATTTAAGTATTTATAATATTCTTGGCCAAAAAGTCTGTACGCTGGTATCAGAAAAAAGGGAAGCAGGCAAACATCAGGTTGAGTGGAATGGCTCGGACTATTCCAGCGGCCTGTATTTTTACAGAATAGCGACTGAACATTATACTGCTACCAAACGAATGCTATTAATTAAATAGTATCATTATATTTAGATCACGATAAAAGCAAATATCAGCATAAAAACGTTGGTTGATATATAAATATAAAGTATGACGGTATAAGAGATACTAATAATACATCTTTATAACGAATTTGAATAATTAAGGAAATCCAACTTTCACCTCCATGATGATACCACAAGTGACTCTCTTATCTACAGTGAATCTATTGGATGAAGTAGGAATAATTTTTAATAACAAGGATCACATACCTAATGGTTCTTATCTATTGATTTAAGATGAGTTTAGCATTTTTCACTAATTCCAGTTAATTTATGCTACATAAACGACTGGTTCATAATTAGATAAGTATATACATTTAAGATCGCTTTTATTATGAGGATTGGTATCATGCATGAATTTAAAATACTAAAATATATCTGGATTACGCTTATCGTAATTTTAATAAATAATTTATTTGCGCAAAATCCTATTATCCGTGATCAGTTTTCCGCTGATCCCACCGCACGGATTTTCGAGGGCAAAGTTTACGTTTACCCATCTCATGATATTCTTGCCAATGAAGAAAGAGGACGAATCGGCTGGTTCTGTATGGAAGATTATCATGTATTTTCCTCTGAAAATTTGGTTGACTGGACAGACCATGGTGTTATTGTAAGTCAGTATAGTGCGCCATGGGTTGATTCCACATCCTATAGTATGTGGGCACCGGATTGTATTTACAGAAACGGTAAATATTATTTCTATTTTCCTGCGAGAGCAAAAACTCAAGAGCGAAGGCGGGGAAGGGGAATTGGCGTTGCAATATCAGAAAATCCATATGGACCGTTTAAACCGGAACCTAAATCAATCGAAGGTGTGCTTGGCATAGATCCCAATGCATTTATTGACAAAGATGGACAGGCGTATTTATACTATTCGCTTAGACAAATATTTGTTGCAAAACTAAAAGAAAATATGCTTGAACTCGCTTCTGAACCCGTAGTAATTAAAAATCTTCCTGAAAAGGGTTTGATAGAAGGACCATTTGTATTCGAGCGGAATGGCATTTATTATCTTACCTATCCGCATGTTGAAGACTCTACTGAAAGACTTGAATATGCCATGGGTAATAGTCCATTGGGACCTTTTAAGGTTGCCGGGGTAATAATGGATCAACGCCTGGATTGCTGGACTAACCATCATTCTATTATCGAATACAAGGGCCAGTGGTATCTATTCTACCATTATAATGATTTGTCTCCAAAATTCGATAAAAACAGATCAGTTAGGATTGACAGTTTATTTTTCAATGATGACGGTACGATACAAAAAGTGATGCCTACTTTGCGGGGAGTTGGATTGACAAATGCCTCCAAAAAAATTCAGATTGACCGATATAGCCATATAAGTAACAAAGGAGCCTCTGTAACATTCCTGGATACTCTCAACACCTTTGGAGGATGGAAGACTACACTTGATACCACAAATGCATGGATACAATATAACAGTGTCGATTTTGGAAATAACAAATTAAATTCAATTAACGTAAAGGCATTTTCACAAACCGGAGCTGTTCTGGAAATACGATTAATAAATGCCGATGGCCCAGTGATTGCGGTTGTGGAAATTCCAAAATCTTCTGAATGGATGACTGTTAAAGCGCCTTTATCTGAATTTCAATCCGGTGTACACAACCTCGTTGTACAACTGAAAGATAATAATAATGTTGAATTAGACTGGGTAAGTTTTGAGTAATTAGTTTTTTGTTTCGATTATAAATGTATTTTTACAATAAG
>JARRPN010000357.1:0-5434 GCA_037382875.1 Calditrichaceae bacterium
TCTCTATTTCTAATACCATTTAAAAAGCTTAAGACCCGCAGAGAAAAAGACAATACCGATTGCCATTAGATAAATAAATGGCAAAGTCACTTCATTAAAACCGGCGCCTTCAATAAATATACTACGTGTGGCATCGGCCATCATAGTTAATGGCAGTTTCTGAATAATCGGAATAGCCCAGTCAGGAAAATTGTGGTAACTAAAAAAGATACCAGATAATACCATCATCGGCATTACAACAATATTGATCAATCCGTTTCCAATTTCGGTTTTAGCTGTATGACACGATACAAAAATAGCCATCCCCGCAAAAGCAACATTTCCAGCAATAAAAATTAAAAGTAATGCAGGAATATTACCCTGTATTCTGATATCGAATACAATAAATGCAAAAAGAAATAGCAATGAAGCTTCTATAAAACTCATTAAGGTCCGCACAGTAATCATCGCAATCAGAAAGTGGGATTTCTTCATCGGGGTGGCTACCATTCGACGTAGTAATTTTTGTGATCTCATCTCGATGAGACGATAACTGATTCCCCACATACCGGACATCATAATGCCCAATGCAATCATTCCAGGAATAAAAAAATCGATATAACGGGAACCAGGTACCGTTAGTGGCTCGATAAATTGAGTATTTTCTTCAGTGATTACCGTACCTTTATTAAACAATCCGGACAATTTTAAATAGGTCAACTGAGCCGTTGGATTCAAAGGATCAAAATGATAAAAAATCTGACCACCTATTTCATTGACTAAAATACTTAAATTGCCTCGCTTCAAAAGTACCATGCCTTCATCCCAACTAGTTTCACGAAAGAAGAATATGGTATTGCCCAGTTTTTCATTTTTAACAAGAATTTTGTACTGCATCGGCTGACCATTTTGGGCAGGTACTATTTCGGCTTTTTTATCCAGGATGTTCTTAATAAGAAGAGAATCGGTAGATGCACTTATCTCGGTTTTCATGTCTTTAATTATGGCAACATTTATAATCATATCTGCTTTTTTAGTGAATGCAACACCTAAACCTAAAGCCATCAAAATAGGGAAAATAATTCCCCAGAATAGCACGCCCGGTTCGCGCATCAGTTCCTTTGCATGCGCCAGAAATAACTGGATTAATTGTCCAAGTTTAAAAATTTTATTCATCCAGTCGTCTCCCGGTTAAAGAAACAAAAAGATCATCCAGGGTTTTTCGGCGACATTCCATATTTTTTAAATGCAACTTATTTTGCTTTAAATATTGTAAAAATTCAGGCAGCTCTTTTTCCATATCATCCAATGGAAGAATACCTTTGCTATTTTCCATGTCCCAATCAACAGAAAAGGTATTTAGTTCTTCAAATATTTGTTCTGAATTGTCAGTATCTTCTATTGTAAACTCGACCAGTTTATTACCCTGATCCTCATCCAGCAACTGATCAAGAGTACCTTCCTTTAAAATAGTTCCATGATCCATTAAAACGATGTAGTCACAAAGTTGCTCAGCTTCTTCCATGTAATGGGTTGTCAAAATAAGCGACGTATGCTTTTGCTTTTTCAGTCTATGAAGAATGTTCCAGACATCACGCCGGGCGTTGGGATCGAGGCCTGTTGTCGGTTCATCGAGAATTAATATTTTGGGATTATTGATTAGAGAAATGCTTAGTGCCAGTCTTTGCCTCTGTCCACCGGAGAGATTAACCACATAGGAGTTTTGTTTTTCTAGCAGATCAACCAGCTCAATAATTTCTTCAATACGGTCTTTGCCAAGTTCATAAAAACTGGCAAAAAGCAGTAGAGTCTCTTTTACGGTTAGTTTATCAATATATCGGGTCTCTTGCAGAGACAGGCCAAGGATATGATGCAATTCATCCTCATTACCCTTCCAGTGTTTATCCATCAGCAAAATTTCACCCTTATCAGGTTTCTGGATGCCTTCAATCATCTCAACCAGTGTAGTTTTACCGGCACCGTTTGGACCTAACAGGGCGATAAACTGACCCTCATTAATATCCAGGCTGATACCTTTCACAGCCTCAACATGTTTAAAGGATTTATATACATTTTTTACTTCTATGACTGGTGCAGATAGATTCATTTTGTAGTTTATATCTTAAGCTCTTTTTTTAAGAATGACTAATTACTTTTCCCCAGCTAATACTTCTGCGATATTGAAAGTATGATCTTTTATACGCCTGTATGCATTCAACATATCCAAATAATTTAAACTTTGCAGCGGTGATGTTTCATTTTTTTCGAGCCGGTGCAGGTGCTTGTTACGAGTACGTTTCATACGATGTGTGATAGCTTTAGTCTCAGTAATTGCTTTGGTCAATATCTCGGTATTATTGGTTTGAACAGCTGTTAGTACATTATCGAGATATTCAGCAACCATATCATGCAGCTCGAGCATATCAGCTAGACCCTTTTTATTAAAGGATAATCCATCATTGCTTAACCGGCATCTGAGTTTAAGTATATTCTCGATATAATCACTCACCGATTCCAATTCATCGGCCATGCGGAGTTGTTTCCGCGCGTCACGTACAAATAACCGATTCAATGTGCCGTTTAGCATTTTACCTACAAATTGTACAATTTCTTTTTGTATTAGATCGAGTTCTTTTTCTTTACGGAATATCTTATTATCGCGGTTTTTATTTTCATCGGTATCAGATATTGATTTCCGAAGCCAGCCCATCATTATTTTAACTTCATTACCCATTTTAATTATGGCTTCAAAAGATTGCTGAATTCCGAGAGCAGGTGTTTCGGCCATACCAACATCGAAATAGGATAAATGTAACTTTTCTTTATAGACTTTTTCGGGAACAATGACCTGAATAAATTTTGCCAATAATGCAATTGAGGGCAAAAATAGACTAACTATTATGATATTAAATGTTGTATGGGAAAAGGCAATTCGAGCTGAGATATCCATATATTCTGGTAATAGCCATTTGAGAAAACCCATATACTTAAAGAATACCGGTACCATAACAAATACACCAATGACTTTTATGGCTATATGAGAATATGCAGTTCTTTTTGCAACAGTAGATGCTCCCAGAGATGCAAGATAAGCGGTGATGGTCGTACCTATATTCTCACCCAAAACCAGGGCAACGGCCGTATCGTATCCTATCGCACCCACCCAAGAAATTATTCGGTTCATAACGTGAAAACAGATCCATTACTTCTGCAGAATTACGTAATGGCATTAGACCTTCTTTCATAATCTCCAGGCCAAAGAAAATCATACCTAATCCAACCAGCATCATTGCAGTATATCGCAGGCGGTCGTTTTTAGAGAACAAATAAAAGAATACCGAGAGGCCTAATATGGGCAAACCGTAGTCTGCAATTTTAAGTGAGATAATCCATGCAGTTATGGTAGTGCCAATATCCGCACCGAGGATGACACCAATCGATTGTTTTAATGTCATCAAGCCGGCATTGACCATTCCAACAACCATTACCGTTGTTACTGAACTTGATTGAATCATTGAGGTGATTGCGGCACCGATTCCACAAGCCATGAAGCGGTTATCAGTGACTTTGTTAATCATAATACGCAGTTTATCACCGGCGACTGCCTGCATACCGTCAGACATAAATTTCATGCCGAGAATAAACAGACCTAATCCACCAAATACGCCAAATATGATTTGTAAAAACAGTGTAAAGTCCACAGTTACTTCCTTGAATCACAAATTGATTAATGTGCATAGATTGGAAATGAATGTAATATACTTATTTATTCTATTCAGTTCTATAGGTTATAGAATAGAAATTTTTACTATTTGACAAAATAGAAAAAATAGTTAAGTTTTCGGTTCACCAATCAAAGTTTATAATCACAATAAGGATAGCAAAAGAATTTTTGGAGTAATCACTTCGTTAAATTTTAGAGTTTTTATACTGTAGATACAACTTATTAAAGGTTGCAAAAGGAGGCAGGATGAGAAAAATTTTATTGATTGCTGGATTATTCTTTTTAGTGGCCTGTGCAGGCCGGATGATACAATTTGAACAATATTCGATGGCAATGACTCAAAAAGTTGCAGCGGACAGCTCGATTTATCTTGGTACGGATGAAACCTTTCAGGGTGTGATCTGGCTTAATCCGATTTTAAAAGAAGAAAATGTTAAGATCGAGAAAGTGAAATTTATTGAGAATTATGGAATCTATTATTTATGCGCAGATAAGTTTAAATATGTCTGGTTGATTGAGCCCGAGGAAGATGGAATGACAGGTGAATATAAAGCGATTGATGTGACACCGGATGATGAAACAGATATGATGAAAGACATTTCATTTTCCCGTTATGGATCGAAAGAAAATACCTGTGTAAAATTCCGTTTTAACGGTAATGAAATTTTTATTGACCGGAAAGGAAATTTAAATGAAAATTGCAATTAAAATTTTGTTTATGAGTCTGCTCTTTATTAGTCTGCCTTTATTTGCCCAGGAATTACAGGATGTTTATTCGGATGCAAAATCTGCTTTACTGGAAGGGGATGTTGAAGGAGCCCTGCTGCAAATTTCCGTAGCCCATGCCATGATTGAAGAAGATCCGAATGTGGATCCCAACGGTAATTTTAAGAATAAACTGCTGCCCAAACTGGAAGATACCGCCAATAAGATGAACGATGCAATTAAAGCATTGGAAGCGTTAAATCTTAGCAGCCAGGAGCAAATGGTTATAGATTCTCTTGATTCTAATATGGAAAGTGTTAGCCAGTATGCGGATTTGGCCAGGGATGTTAGTAATACAACGATTGCGAAAAGAGATTCCATTCTTGCCCTTTATGATCTGGATGTCCAGTATGCTGAGGCATTACGTAAAACTCCGGTCTACCAGCAGGTGGATCAGTTTGTAACACAAGGCATTGTGGATACGCTGTCCGGGAAATTTACAGTCATTGCCGGAAAATATACAGAAAACCTGAATCGTTTGAATGAGAATTTTAAAAAGGTATCGGATGAACTGAATAAAATGAAAAGATCGGCTTCGGCTAATCGATCTGAAATAAAGAAACTGGAGAAGGAGTTGGAAGAAGTATCCAAGGAGCGTTTGAATTATATGAACGCTATTTCTGAAATGCTGAAAGGTGAGAACGCTTCGGAAAATCCTGAACTGAATGCGCAGTTCCTGGAAAATAATGTGGAAGGTATTTTTACGGAAATGATCCAATCCGAAATTGAACGCATTAAGGGGCTTGCAGAAGTTGATTCTGCAACGTATAAAGAACTGATGCGGAATTATGATCTTATTCAGGAATACAATGCTATATTTCTTAAAAACAATATTTCAGCTGATCAATCTGAGCTGCTTGCTAGATATGAACGGGCCATTAGAAATCTTAATGTTGTTGCGGAAGAAAAATAAGATCATAATTCCGCATCAGTTCTTTATACGTTGCAGAATCAACTTCTGCAAGC
>JARRPN010000358.1:0-3137 GCA_037382875.1 Calditrichaceae bacterium
CCACGGTAATTGAGATTTCACCAAAAGATGGCCAATAGACATAATCTGTGTATGGCGGTGAATATGAGACGACAAACGTATTAAATCGGTTTAGGAATACACCAAACACAACTAGAATTGCAGCGGTAAAAATAAGTGGTTTTGACTTAAGTACTTTATCCCAGAAAAACATCCGCATCGGGATAATAACACCAATCAAAACTTCAATAACCCACATAACACTAGCTGTGCTAAAAGTCGTAAGATGAACAAAAGTCTGACGGATAGCCATATCACCAAGTTTAAAGGCCAGATAAATTCCCAGCAAAGGACCGACATATTTACCAAGACTTGATAGCACTTCCATCTCTGATTTTAGACCAAAGGACCGGGAAGATATAATCGATTCCATAATCACCATTGGAAATCCTACTGATATTGCTGAGAGTAAAAACAACAATGGTGAAATAGGTGATTGCCATAGCGGATGTACTTTAGGACCGGCCAACATCATCAGGGTTCCCAAAGAGGATTGATGCAGACAGGATAGCACGACGCCTAAAATGATAAAGAAAAACATGATCTTGGATAGACTACGATCCACTAATCGCAGAATAGCATCAAGCAGTTTATTAATTTTTGCCAATATACCTTTAAGATTCACTCTTCCGATAAACCGTTCAGTTACAACAGGTAAGAATTCAATATATAAAACAGTTAAGTAGGCCATAACACAAATACCTACTTCAAACAGTACGGAATTTCCATTCCAAAAAAAGAATACATGCCAGATATTGTAATATCGGCCTAAATCAAAAAATACACCCATGCCAACAAAGGTATAGCCTAACATGGCTGTTAGTAGCGCTGGTCTTACAATATCGTGGAATTCTTCTTTATGAAAAATATGAGCTAATGCGGATGTTGTAAATCCTCCAGCTGCAAGGGCAACGCCGGCTGCTACATCGATACCGATCCAGATGCCCCAGGGATATTGATAGGTCAAATTAGTGACATATCCAAGTCCAAATACAAATCTTAATAAAGCCCATACCAGCCCATTGAGGACCAGGACTATTAAAACAATAATCGTGGGAGTAAAAAAAGCCTTTTTTACAGGAGAAGGTTCCATGGATAATCTCCTACTCGTTTTCTTCAGATTTTCGGTTAATCCACATAATGCCGCCTAAAAGTGAAAACAGCATTGCAGGGGGTAAAAAATAGGCAAAGATTGCATGTTGCAAAGATTCAGTGGCACCCGGAGCAGGATGGTCGCCCACTTCAGGAAAATCCATTTCATAAAAATCTTTATTTGCCAGATAAAGCCAGGATGTTCCACCAACTTCCACTTCACCAAATACATGATCAATGTATCGATCCGGATCGTTTTCAATTCTCTTATGAGCTTCCTGAATTAATTCATACCGTTTGCCGTAGGTAAGTGCTTCAACCGGGCAGATATTGACACAGGCAGGTAATAATCCCTCTTTTGTTCGTTCCCAACAGAAATCACATTTTAGGATACGTGGTTCAATAGCTTTTTCATATTCAAAAGCCGGAATCTGAAATGGACAGGCAATCATACAATAGCGGCAACCGATACATAAACTTTCATCCCAGATGACTGATCCATTTTCCTGTTTTGAAAAAGCACCGACAATACAGGCGGATACGCAAGCAGGATGATCGCAATGCATGCACTGTACTTTTAGATTAATTGGAACGGATTTTTCAACGTCACTTTGGTATTCGTTAACGACTGTCAAGGCCTTGCTGCTTGGACGCCGCATCTCTTCAAATACGCTCCGATCATCATAATCTTCGATATTGCCTGTTGGTAAATCATGAGCCTCTTTACATGCATACTCACAGCGTCGGCAACCGATACAGACGGTGGTATCTACCAAAACGCCCATACGGTTATCGGATACAATCTTTACAGGCGCTGCATTGACTGATTTTGATTTTAAGCCCGCCGCTCCTGCTCCGATGACTCCGAGTGTTTTAAAAAAATCTCTTCGTGATGAATTAGCCATAACTTCCTCAGTTTGATTAAATCAACATTTTAATAAATATTTCACAAAATTTTCAAAAAAAGTATCCATTCGCAATACAAAATCAAATAAAAAATCTATTAATTTTCACTCAAATTCTATTGAGTGAGTTAATTCTTTGCAAAAGTTGTACCCGATGATTTTCAACTTGGAGCACTCATAGATAATATACGAGATGTAAAGTTATAAAAAAATCGAATTTACGAGAAATTATCTCATTAAATAATTTTTAAAGAACATATATATATTTTTTAAACCGGTGATGCAAAATTATAAATTCTGTTTCAAATCATGTTTCACTAGATATTTGTGAAACATTCCGTTTCAAACAAACATTACCCTAATTATTGGGCAAACGAATAAATAAATTTATATCTATTGAAACGATCCGTTCCAATTCGAGCCAATTAATGAAAATATTAAAAAGCAATTCATTACCATTTTTCGCGGTCTAGAACCTTAAGAAAATACATTTTAAATTGGCACGCTCATTGCACAATGAAGATAAGTAAAGAATTCACAAACTAAATAAACCATAATTCAATATAATAATCAACAAAAGGAGTTTTTTATGTTTATTAATCGTCTCACAATTTTATTGCTCATTCTTGCGATGTCATTATTTTTTGGTTGTTCAGACTCGACCAGTAATGATGACAAAGCCAGTAATTTCGAATTGATTCAACCAACCATAGATGAAGTGTTAACTGCCGGCAAAGGAGCGCCGATTAGTGCACAAACCCTTCATGATAATATGGATGACTATTTTATAGTCAGTGTTCGTGCCGCTTCTGCTTATGAAACAGGCCATATTCCAGGAGCAATTAATATTCCCTGGAAGACAGTTGCTGATGATGCCAGTCTTGCAATGTTGCCTACGGATAAGACTCAAAAGATCGCGGTTTATTGCTATACCGGCCATACCGGTGCTCTCGCTACCAGTGTATTAAATGCACTTGGGTATGACGCATCTAACCTAAAGTTTGGTATGTGCTCCTGGACAAAAAATGCAGAGGTACGTGTTGCCAGTCCATTCTCAGAAGAAACCTCAAGCGATTTTGAAACCGAAACCACAGTAAATACCCCGGGTTCTTATGATCTTGC
>JARRPN010000359.1:0-4315 GCA_037382875.1 Calditrichaceae bacterium
CAAATTCATTCCGGCTAATTATTTACTGGCAATTTCTTTGATTATACTTTTTATATCTGCAAATTTGATATAATTATAATACATCCCTATTTTTAATAAACCTAGAAATTTTTCAATACATAAAGATTTAAGATACTCATTTCATTAGAAAGTGATGAAACTAATACTTTATTTTTTCGAATACGCTAAAACATATTCATAATTTGGGGAGGGAATAATGAGAGCTGGAACCACATTAATCTTAGTATCGATGATATTTCTACTTATCAACTGTGGAAGCCAGGATAAGGCAGGTAAATCAGAGCCGGTTGTTCAGGCTCCCAAGGTTGATCTTCACTCAGCTGTGGTTGCTTCGGACTTGGAAACCATCAAACAGCATATTAAAGCTAAATCAGATCTAAATGTACTGGAACCATCCCGTGCATCCACACCTTTGATTACCGCTGCAGCTGTTGGAAATGTGGAAGCTGCGAAATTACTGATTAGCGGTGGTGCTGATTTAAATTATCAAAATGCCGATGGTTCAACCGCACTGCATACCGCAACGGTATTTAACAGAACAGATATGTCAAAGGTATTGATTGATTCAGGAATAGATTTAAACTTAAAGAATTTAAATGGATCCACCGCACTCCATCTGGCTGCTTTTTTTGGACGTGTTGATATTGCCAAAATGCTATTGGATAAAGGCGCTGATAAGACAATAAAAAATAATGCAGGACAAACCGCAGCTGAATCAGTACAGGTGCCATTCGAGAATGTCAAAGGTATTTATGATGCGGTTGGCGCCAGTCTTAAACCGTTGGGACTTATTCTTGATTATGAACAAATAAAAGCTGCCAGGCCTAAAATTGCTGAAATGCTGAAATAGAAATTGATATCCTCATATCTAATTTCGGGAATATTCAAAATGAAATCGCAAATTATGCTGATTCCACTTTTTTTGTTATTATTTTTTATGATCGCTTGTAAACAGGAGGCAGTAGAATCTTATAGGTATCAACTGCCTGAGCAGATTAGTGATGGATTAGCTGTTGGTAAGCTATCAGATGTCAATATTGATTCCAAATTAATCTCACAGGCGATGGATAGTATTTTACAAAATCGATATAAAAATATACACTCAATCCTGATTTATAAAGATAACAAATTAGTATTTGAAGAATATTTTATAGGTCATAAATTCAGATATGATACGACTGATCATCTCGGTGAACTGGTTAACTGGGTATTACTTCTATCTGCATCGGAATTGCCATCGATAAAGGTTTTATCAAAGATGTTAACCAATCCATATTTAAATATTTACCGAATTACCAGCAGTTTAATACGGATGGCAAAGACAAAATAACCATTGAGCACTTATTGACTATGACCAGTGGTTTAAAGGGATTGGAATGGTTAATGCCTTATAGTAATCCTGAAAATGATATTATAAAAGTGTATAACTCCGAAGACCCGATTTTAGAAATTCTGAAGAGACCTATGGCCTACAAACCGGGTGAAATGTTCCAATATTTTGGTGGATCAAACTTCCTGTTGGCAAAGATAATAGAGAATGCCACTAAAATGAATCTTGAGGAATTTGCAGAAAAATATTTATTTGAACCGCTAGGCATTGAGAACGCATTTTGGTTTAAACTAAATAAGGGAATTATTGATGGTGCCGGAGGCTTGATGATTACCTCGAGAGATATGGCTAAAATTGGTGTTACTTTTTTAAATAATGGCATATGGAATGGCAATCGAATCATCTCTGTTGAATGGGTTGATAAAAGTGCTGCCTCTTATCCCGGCAATAGCTGGCTGAACAACTGGGATGATCACTGGGGAATGAGAGGTTATGCCTATTCCTGGTGGACACATACATTTACCTATAACGGGAACCGGATTGACATGTATTATGCCGCCGGCTGGGGCGGACAGTACATTATGGTTCTTCCAGCTCTGAATTCCGTGGTGGTATTTACCGGTGGCAATTACACAACACCTCGTCCTTGTTTTGATATTCTGAAAAAATATATATTAGCATCCTATAAATAATTCTTGAGATACTAATGAAAGCTGTGGTATATGAACAATATGGGCCGCCCGAGGTTCTCAAAATTAAAGAAATAGAAAAACCGGTCCCCAAAGATGATGAAGTTCTGTTAAGAGTACATGCAGTATCAATAAACGACTGGGATTGGCAGCTTTTACTGGGGATTCCTTTTGTTAACCGGATGATAAATGGTCTATTTAAACCAAAGAAGCAAATCCTAGGCTCGGATGTTGCTGGTCGGATTGAAGCTGTTGGTAAAAATGTTAAAAAGTTCAAAATCGATGATGAAGTATATGGGGATTTAAGCAACACCTGGGGTGGATTTGCCGAATATGTCTGTGCTAAAGAAAATACCGTGGCTCTTAAACCAGCAGAGATGACATTTGAGCAGGCAGCGGCAATTCCGCAAGCTGCCATGCTGGCTGTCCAGTCGCTCATTGATACAGGAAAACTTCGCGATGGGCTAAAAATTCTGATCAATGGTGCTGGTGGTGGAGTGGGTACCTATGGTATTCAGATTGCCAAACAATTTGATGTGGAAGTGACCGGTGTTGATAGTGCTGAAAAACTGGATATGATGATGTCATTGGGATATGATCATGTGATCGATTATAAAAAGGAAGATTTCACTAAATCTGATAGAAAATATGATTTGATAGTAGATACCAAAACAAATCGCTGTGTATTTGAATATCTGCGTGTTTTGAATCCAGATGGTGTTTATGCTACTGTTGGAGGAAATACCAGTGGAATTCTGCGAGTGGTCATTTGGGGACCTGTGATTAAATTATTCACTAAAAAGAAAGTTCAACTTGTTATACTTCAATTAAACAAGGATTTACCTTATATGAATGAGCTCTTTTTTGCTGGTAAAGTCAAATCAGTGATTGATGGGCCATATAAGCTTAAAGAAGTTCCTGAAGCCATGCGTTATTTTGGAGAAGGTAAGCATAAAGGGAAAGTGGTTATCTCAATTATTGATAATTAATAGTCTGGGAATTTTAATACCTATTTATAGTTATACAAAATATTTTTAAGACCTTTAAATGGAGTAAGATTGAATTCTCTACAAAATATTGCAAAACTTACAGGTATTGGTTATCTGATCATATTTGTAACGGGATTTTTTTCAAACTTTTTTGTTCTGGAAAATATGTTCGTTCCCGGAGACAGTGCTACGACAGTTGCAAATATTCTGAATAACGATTCTCTCTACCGGATTGGCATATTTAGTTTTATTTTGATGGTTCTTGTTGATGTATTGCTTGCCTGGACTCTTTATATGGTTCTTCTGCCTGTCAATCGATATATCTCTTTACTTTCCGGCTGGTTACGACTGGTAAATGGTGCCATTTTCGGGATTGCATTATATAATCTGATTATTGTATTAAAACTCCTTGGTAAAAATGATTTTATAAAGACATTTGGCACTGAACAACTTCATGCCCAGGTGATGCTGTCTTTCGAAACATTTAATATTACCTGGCTGATCGGTTTGATTTTCTTCGGACTTCATCTGCTTGTGTTAGGTTATCTGATTTACAAATCGGGTTACATTTCAAAAATAATCGGTGTCCTGCTTCTCGTTGCAGGCATAGGCTATCTGATTGATAGTTTTGCAAATTTTCTTTTACCTGATTATGCCAATTATAAAGATATTTTTTTAATGATTGTGGTTATACCGGGAATCATAGGGGAATTATCGCTTACCTTCTGGCTTTTATTCAAAAGTAAAATGATACCTGAACTTAGGGAGGCTCATTAGATGAAAGCAATTATGTATGAAGAATATGGTTCACCGGAAGTTCTTCAAATTAAAGAGATAGATAAGCCTGCTCCAAAGGACAAGGAAATCCTGATTAAAATACATGCAACATCGATTAATTATGGGGATTTAATTGGCCGGAATTTTAAGAATGTTTCAGTAAGACAATTTAATATGCCTGCGCCGCTCTGGTTACCGGCCCGTTTAGTTTTCGGCTGGAATAAACCAAAAAAGAAAATTTTAGGCAGTGAGTTTGCCGGTGTTGTGGAATCGACAGGTAGCGCAGCGAGCCAGTTTAAAAAAGGCGATGCGATATTTGGATACATCGGACAGAATATGGGTGCCAATGCGGAATATATGTGTATGCCGGAAAGTGGAACGGTAACCATCAAACCGGAAAATATCAGTTTTGAAGAAGCCAGTGTTATTCCGTACGGTGCTTTAATGGCAATTAACCATCTGAGGAAAGTGAAGATAGATCATGGTACTAAAGTGCTGATTAATGGTGC
>JARRPN010000360.1:0-3100 GCA_037382875.1 Calditrichaceae bacterium
ATATCCATATTTTTACAGAGAATTTTTTCTGGAATATTTTCTATCCTTGCTTTCTCTGCAAGAATATTTAAAAATGGCTGGTAATTGTCAATTGCTATTATTTTGCCGTTTATCAATTTTGCCAGAACTATGGTCTGCGCACCGGTTCCGCAGCCAATATCAAGAACCTCAATTTTGTTTAAGCCCAATCCGGTTGCTTTGAATGCATTTTGTGTGGCTTCGGTGCTTCCGGGTCCCAATCGCGGCATGGTATCAAAAACTTCATAAAAAATTTCATTCATTCTAAAATTCCTATAATAAACAGAATCATGGATGATCAGAGGTTGCTAAATATAAATGGTTTCATTATAATAAGCCAACCCAATATAGATTAAAATAGCCTTCGATTTCTTGCATCATAATCCAAGATTTACTTAGATTGTCTGCGCCCATGAATCGATTTTATTATCAAAATGAAATTAAATTTGAATGCCAGCCGGATTGTGCCAATTGCTGTAAATTTTCCAATGGATTTGTTTTTCTTAATGATGAAGAAGCATCGAGGATTGCTGAAGATTTAAAAATATCGGAAGATGAATTTCTGCAGTATTTTACACGGATTATAGATAACCAGCTTTATCTGGCTGATGGTGAAGATGAGCACTGTGTTTTTTTAGAGAATTATAAATGCAATATTTATGATGTACGCCCCCTGCAATGCCGAACCTATCCCTTCTGGCCGGAGAATTTAAAATCCAAATCGCGTTGGCAATTAACTAAAGATGAATGCCCGGGCATTGGAAAAGGGCGAAATTATTCCGCTGAGGAAATTGACAAAATTTTAAAAGATGAATCTTAATTATAAGAACGAGTAAGATTAAGAGTATGATTAAGATTAAAAAATAATAGGAGTCAAAAATATGAACAAGCAATTTTTATCTATTCTATTCCTTAGTCTAATTATAATATTTTCCTGCCAGCAACAACCTGCAGTACAAAATGTATCTGAAAATTTGCATGCCGTCTTATGGATGCAGAAATCTGCGGAATACAAAGCAAATTGTTGGCAATCATATAAATTAGCTGAATTACAAATGCAGTCAGCTTTAAAAGATAAACAATGGACTGCTGCTCTCGAACAAACAGGTAATTACCTTAATCTGCTTCCAGCGGTTATTCTTGATGTGGATGAAACCGTTTTGGATAATTCCCCTTATGAAGCCGAGCTCATTCAAACTAATGATCACTATTCGAGTTCAACTTGGAATACCTGGTGCAATAAAGCAATCGCAGAAGCGGTTCCCGGCGCTTTGGAATTTTGCCAGTCAGCAGAAAAACAGGGTGTTACTATATTTTACGTGACAAACCGGCGAGAAAATCTGAAAGAGGCGACCCGGGAAAATTTGAGAAAAGTTGGATTTCCTTTAAAAGAGAATATTGAAACAATATTACCACGTGTGGAAAGTTCTGACAAAGGTACCCGGCGTGAGATTGTCAGTGAGAATTATCGGATTCTTCTGCTTATCGGTGATAACTTGGGCGATTTTGCCAGCGGCTTTACCAATGGATCCATGCAGGTTCGTGATTCATTGCTGAATGAATACAGAGATTATTTTGGTAAAAAATGGATTTCACTGGCTAATCCGGTTTATGGTGATTGGGAAGGCGCTTTATTTGAATATAATTTCGGTCTGAGTAATGAGGAAAAATTAAATATTAAATTGAATTCGTTGGTCAGAAAATAGGTTGATCTCCAATAGCTCCAATATATTTTAAAAATGTCATTCCAGAATTTCGCTTTAGCAAAATATCTGGAATCTATATATTCTGGATTCCCACTAAAAACATGTGGGAATAACATAACTAGTAAATAAGGCTGATCACCATTTTCTAGTCTAAAATATTTCTGTTTACCTTTTCGTTTCATCTGATATTTACACAGTAAATACACATTAATGAAATGGAAAGGCTATGCAGCTTACACGGAAAGAAATATCGCAAAACTATTTTGAGACCTTAAAACTGGCTTCAAAGCTGATACATCAAACACGTAGAGAAAATGGGTACTCAAAAAATCTATCCCCTGCTCTGTTAAGTGAACTGGCACAATCTGCCGCTGGATCTGAACCTGTAGTAAGTCTTATTCAAACTAAACGATTTAAACCCGATGTGTATCAACCGGTATTGTTGGATGCTATTGATCAGGTAAAAAAACAACTGTTTCCTGATGTAAAGAAACACCGATTTATTTCCCTTTCTCAAACGCAAATGGAAATATCAACTGAAGACACTCATGATGCAAATGAGACTACTCATATTCAATTCGAGAATTCTGCTGTCTTAATTCTGCATTATCTGAAATCAAACTTAAAAAGCATCAATTTTGACTATATCAATCAATTACTTAAGAATAAATCAATAAACCTGTCAATGCTATTACGAGCATTAAACATTAATAATGAATTTGATTTTAAACCGGATTACAGAAAAATTAGTCAAAAAATTGAAATGTTAAGGAAGTTTTATCCTTCCGGTCAGATATTTAATTCATCACAAATAAGTGCCTTACAAAAGTTAGATAAGACAACCATACTGAATTGTTATAAAAATGTATATCTTGGAATTGATCAAGCATTACCTGCATTATTTCTAAAAAAGAATGGTCACAAAAGAGCTGCCCTTTTAACTCGTTATTTGATTGAAGATATTTTACATATAAATCCTCAGGATGTTCTTGAAAAAGAAGATGAAACGTTCTTTATCCGGCATAAATTGCAGAATGTGTATCGGCTGTTCAATTATTCGGCAAACAGGGCTTTGGCCAATGCCTACCCGGAACTTATTCATCCCTGGCTTTCAAGCAAAACACCGGAGAATTACTGGGATGATCAATCCAACAGAATTCATGCAATCCAATGGTTGGTTGAAGAACGAATGAAAATCCATCCGGATAAATTGTATGCACATTCAGTTACACGAAAACATTTCGCTGAAAATGGTCTTTCATATATGTTTAATCAATATTACAATTCGGTTTCTAGAGCTCTGAATGATGCTTATCCCCATTTACATCTTTGGGAAATTGGTCCAGTATCCTTACAATACTGGCATGATAAAAATG
>JARRPN010000361.1:0-5551 GCA_037382875.1 Calditrichaceae bacterium
CGCAGGATTGGAAAAATAGACATGTTCTAAATTATTCAGTATAGTCCAGATTTTTAATTTGCGGATGTGTATACGATCATGGTGATGGGGTCTTATAATTAAATTATGTTCCTTAGTGAGTTCCTCTGCAAAAGGTTTAGCGTATGTGAGTAAAGTTCCATCTCCCCATTTCCAGGTGGGTGCATATAAGATATTTTTTCTTGATTTGTCTTTGATGCCTAAACGGTTTAATACCTGATCTTTATCGATCTTGCCGTTTAGATAGTCGTCAAAACGAAGATTTCCAATTTTTATTAGTTTCTCTTCCGGAATGTTTAATCCCATATCTTTCAATTTTTCAAGATGTTTAGGTCCTGACAGAAAATGATAATCATAGGTTTCAAGACTGCGGAATTTCGAACCGTATTTTTTATCGCCGCTGCCATGTCCTATAAATATTGTTTTTAATCGATTTGAATCGTGGTGGATTGCATAATTGGACAGGGAAATAAGTGCTCCCGTTAAATTTGGTATTTCATTTTTACTGATTTTTTCATAGGGAGGAGTATTTAAAAAACTTCTATGATTTGGTGAGAAATTACCGTTTCTGAAATATTTTATAAACTGAATACTACGTTTAGTTTTTTTAACGATAAAAATACCATCTATCTCTTTATAAAGAGGTATGGCATTTGAATATTGGTATACCTGGTTAGCGAAATAATGAATTTGCATATTGATCTACTTTATGATTTAGGGATGGTACCAGGAATAAAGTTAGTCTTTGTATTCCTTTAATGAACTGAAGAATATATGAAAAAAATGTGGATTTTGTTTCAAAAAATAATAAATAAGTTATAATTTATCCTAAGTTTCATTTTACATTAATCAAATATCGTGTATAATATATGATATTAAACCTGTTATAGTTTATCAAAACCATCTGGTTTTCTATGAAATACTATTTGTCTATTATCCGTCTGAACTGTTTCATCAAAAAAAGATAACCGATTATTTTAAAATATGGAGATTCCATCATGAAATATAATAAACTTGGAAGAACCGGATTATTAGTATCTGAATTATGCTTTGGCAGTATGACCTTTGCCGGGAAGGGTTTTTGGGAGGCTATTGGACGGCAATCACAGAACATTGCAGACGAATTAGTTCATAAATCTTTAGATGTAGGGATCAATTTTTTTGATACGGCTAATGTTTATTCTGAGGGTGAATCAGAAAAAATGCTGGGAAAAGCGCTTGGTAATAAAAGAAAAGATATCGTTCTTGCTACTAAGGTTCGCGGCCGTGTTGGCCCAGGTGCAAATGAAGTTGGTCTGTCTCGTGGTCACATTATGCAGGCAGTTGATGACAGCTTGAAACGCCTGAATACAGATTATATCGACCTGTACCAGATTCATGGTTTTGATGAATTAACACCGTTGGAAGAAACCATGCGGGCTCTTGATGACCTGGTGCATTCGGGTAAAGTTCGATATATAGGCTGTTCAAACCTGGCTGCCTGGCAACTAATGAAATCCTTGTGGATTTCAGATAAAAACAATCTATACCGGTTTGAGACCCTGCAAGCTTATTATACTATTGCCGGACGTGACTTGGAACGAGAGCTTGTACCTTTGATGGATGATCAGCAAATAGGCTTGATGGTATGGAGTCCGCTTGCAGGAGGATTGCTTAGCGGAAAATTTCATCGCGATGGTGAAGGTCCTGAAGGTGCAAGACGCGCTTCTTTCGATTTTCCTCCTGTAGACAAGGAAAGAGCCTTTAATATTTTAGATGTTATGTGGGATATTGCAAAAAGCAAAAAGGTATCCGTTGCCCGAATTGCTTTGGCCTGGCTACTGCACCAACCCGTGGTAACCAGTGTAATAATAGGCGCTAAGAATATGGATCAGCTTGAGGATAACCTGGCTGCTCCGGATATCACCTTTAGTGAAGAAGAGTTAACAAAACTTAATGAAGTTAGTGTCCTGCCTCTGGAATATCCGGGCTGGATGGTTCAAAGACAGTCCGCACAGCGTTATCCGGAATCTTCTGATAAAGATAAAAAAAGTAAATAACACAAAATTGGTAAAAAAATATTTACAATAATATTATGCCCAGGAATCCGGGCATCGTGTTAATATATTTTCCAGATTCCCAATTGAAACATTCGGGAAGGAAATCTTAGATGCTTTTATATATCAAACTCTCGTTTAATTATAAAATAATGACGAGCTGCTAACCAGACCATTAAATTAATTCAAGTTTTTTCAAACTTTTCTTGATACGGTCAAAGCTGCGTTCTATATCATGATCAATGCCAACTGAAAATCTAACCAATCCATTGGTTAATCCCATCTTTTTTTGTTGAGCTTCAGGAATTTCAGAAGAAGTACTATGGCTTGGCATACTGAACAAGGTTTTATAGAATCCCAAACTTACAGCCAGATAACCGACTTTATGCTTTTGCATAGCGACTATAATTTGTTTTGCGGTTTCTACATCTTTAAAATCTACAGCTATCATTCCACCAAATCCATATTTTGAATTGTGAAGCGTTTTTATTAATTCATGCTGCCGGTGAGAGTGTAATCCGGGATAGTATGTTTTAAATCCTAATTGCTCAAGTTGTTCAGCAATATATAGTGCATTTTCACTGTGTTTTTGAATGCGTATATGCAGAGTATGTAAGTTTTTTAGTATACTTGCTGAACGGAAGCTATCCAAAACAGGTCCTAATAACATAGAAGCACCAGAATTAATATCAGTTAGTTCGCCAATAAAATCTTTAGTAGAGCAAATACAACCAGCCACACAATCATTAGTACCGTTTATAAATTTAGTTAAACTATGTACAACGACATGAGCTCCCAGACGAATAGGAGAAAGCAGCATAGGACTGAATGTATTATCAATGATTAGTTTGATATCATGTTTATCAGCAATTTCTCTTAACTTTGGTATGTCAGCTACTTCGAGTAGCGGATTGCTAATGCCTTCACAGTAAATAACTTTTGTTTTATCAGTAATAGAATTCTCAACAACGTCAAGATCTGTGATATCAATAAAGTTGACATTAATACCCAGTTTGGGCAGAAAATTTTCTGATATCATTTCATCGTCGCTGCTGCAAATCTGCAGAATAGCGCAACTGATGGCGGACATGCCTGATGCTGTCACTAGTGCATCTTCACTGTCTTCCATTCTTGCCAGGGCGGTTGCCAGGTAACGGTCACTGGGATTCCAGTGTCGGGAATATAAAAAACAGCCTTTAATTCCATGATCAAACATCTCTTCCATGCGTTCTTGACTTAGAAATGTATAAGTTGCTGAATCAGTAATGGATGGATTTACACCGCCAAATTCACCAAAAGCTAGGTTGTCTTGTATTGCATTACTTGGATCGAATTTCATAATAAACCTCTAATAATGTTTAGTTTTCTCAGAGAGTGGAATACCAATTCAATTTACAAAACTAAATGGTAGATAACAAAGCTAAATCTGATACTTTTTTGACTTTATTACCGGTTGGTCATTAGAATAAATATATGCATACAAAATATATGTGAGAGTTCATTTTATAACTAGCTCCCAGTAACCCACATCAATCCATTGATTGAATTTAAATCCAACTTCTTTAAAATGAGCAACTTTTTCAAAACCAAATTTTTCATGCAATGCGATACTGGCCGGATTTGGTAGAGCAATGCCACCAATGACAACATGAATATTCATTTCTTTAAGACGTCTAATTAATTCATTGTAAAGCAAAGTTCCCAATCCACGCCCAGTCTCTTCGGAATCCAGATAGACAGCGCTTTCAACAGAATAACGATACGATCGGCGCATACGCCATTTACAGGCATATGCATATCCGAGAATCCTTTCATTTTCTTCATAAACCAACCAGGGTAATTTCCCATTGGTTGCAATCCGTTCAGCCATATCCTTTTCGACAACCGGTTCGGTCTCAAAAGAAATGGTGGAATTTAAAATATAGGGATTGTAAATATTGCAGATGGAGGCGGCATCAATAGTGTTTGCAAGTCGAATCATGTGATTTTAATTATAAATATGCTAAAATGCTTAAAGTGACCAAAATCTGTTAATCAGTTATTGGTTACTCATTAGTGTCACTTGCTACTTAATTTTAAAACTTTATACTTTTTTCCACTTCCCGAAAACCGAATTCCGTTTCCTGATCTACTTTTCAACTGTCTTAATCACTGCGTAAAATGCTTTTTTAGGTTGATAATTTCGATCAAACAATAATGGATAAGCTGTTCTGGTATAAATTGGCCAATAATTGCGCCATGATTGACCATCATCTACACCCCAAAGAGTAATCCGGCTTATGGATGAGCTGTATTTATTGAAAACGCTGAATATTTCTGCGTACCTTTCTGCAACAACTGTCTGCATGGAATCCGGTAAACCATCCGGCCAGGGATCCAGTGCCTTTTTGGCTTCAAAACTTTTATTAATATCAGCTCCTTCATAATCTTCCGGCCGGGGAAGCATATCTAACTCAAGTTCAGTTACCAGAAAATCAATTCCTAATCCGGAGTATATATCGAATGTTTCATTCAATTCATCAATCGTAGGATAATTCAATCCCCAGTGACCCTGTAATCCAATGCCGTCAATGGGTACATTTCTTTGTCTGAAATCTTTAACCATTTCGACTACAGCCTGACTTTTACTTTTATACCACATATTGAAATCATTATAATACAGTTCTGTTTGCGGATCAGCCTCATGTGTCCATTGATCCATGGTGTGTTTCTTAGTTTACCCTCTTCATTAAATGCTTCATTGATTACATCCCAGCCATGAATTTTACCTTTATACCTTCCAACTACTGTAAAGATATGTTCTTTTAGACGATTAAGCAGCGTATCCCTGCTAGCAGGATTACCCTCATCATCCTTAAAGACCCAGGCGGGTGTTTGATTATGCCATACAAGTGTATGTCCAATAACTTTTAAGTTATTCTTTTGACAATATGCCATCAATGTATCAACCGGTCCAAAATTATATACTCCCGGAGCGGGATGAACTCTTTCCCATTTCAACATATTTTCGGGCGTAATACAGTTAAACTGTTTTTCAGCTATCTGTAAAGGTCGGGTATCATTGTTTCTGAATTGACTAATATTTAAAGCCGTGCCAATTAAATATTTATCCTTAAAAGCTGATTTTAGTGTATCGGGTTTTTGGGGGGCACAGGATACTCCGATCATTACGATTGGAATAAAAAGTATTAATATATTTAATCTCATTAGTGACTCCTTAAAGTTACCTCGGATGTGAACATGATTCAAAACAGGTTTAAATATAGAATCAACATAATTATAAGCTAAATTTAGTAATTTGGCGCAGGTCAAACAACAGTGAAAATATTCAATTTGAAATATCGACCTGATTTATTTACCTTGTTACGGTCTGTTTTATAAAAATTAAAAAAGGATATGTTTATGCAAATTTCTGATAACAAAGTTGTGTCAATCCATTATACACTAACCAATGATAAAGGTGAAGTCCTTGATAGTTCTTCAGGTAAAGCACCATT
>JARRPN010000362.1:0-3082 GCA_037382875.1 Calditrichaceae bacterium
TTAAGGATGTCATTTGATGACCCAACGAACAGATACCACAAATTCTCGAAGTTATAATAGCAACTTCATGAAAATCGCCCAACTTGAAATTGTTGAACCGCCCCGCTTTTTTGAGGCGATGTTAAAAGGTCGTAATTTTCATGAAGTTGCTATTATAACTTCGAGAATTTGTGGTATCTGTTCGTTGGGTCATCAAATGACATCCTTAAAAGCGACAGAAGCCGCGCTTGGTTTGGAAATAAGCGAGCAAACTGAAATTTTACGTAAATTACTTGTGCATGGTGCCACTTTTCAAAGTAATGTATTACATGCACTTTTCCTGGCTACGCCGGATTTTCTTGGTGTAGGATCGGTATTTCCACTGGTTAATACACACAAAGATGTCGTACTCGCTGCACTTCGTCTTAAACGATTAGCCAATGAGATTGGCGAAGTTATCAGCGGCAGGGCCGTTCATCCAATCAGCTGTGTACCCGGCGGTTTTACAAAAGTGCCAACAGAAAAAGAACTGGTTGCTTTAAAAGAAAAAATCATCAATGAAGGTTTGCCGGATGCCAATTTTGTAATTGATGTAGTTGCATCACTGGCAGGTAAAATACCACAATTTGAACGTGAAACAGAATATATCAGTGTTTACAATGATAAAGAATACGGATTATATGATGGTGTGATTCGTTCATCAGATTCTGGTGATGAGCCGGTTGAGAATTATCTTAAGGTCACCAATGAATTTGTTGTACCGCATTCATCGAGTAAACATGCTAAGTTCAATCGCAGCTCTTATTTTGTTGGAGCCCTGGCTCGATTCAATAATAGTTTTGATCTGTTAAAGAAAGAAGCGAAGGATGTAGCAGCTAAACTTGGCCTATCGGCGCCGAATTTTAATCCTTATATGAATACCGTTGCCCAGGTGATTGAAGTGGTGCATTGTGTTGTGGATACCCTTGAGCTGATCGATACGTTGCTGGATAAAGGTATCAAAAATGAAAAACCGAATCAGGATCCAACCAGATACGGACGTGGTATCGCCACAACAGAAGTACCAAGGGGTATCCTGTTCCATGATTATACATACAATCGCCAGGGCAGTATTGAAAAGGCAAACTGCATTATTCCAACGGGACAGAACCTGGCAAATATTGATGATGATATGAAAAAGCTGGTACCGGAAATAGTGAATGAAAGTAAGGAAGATATAACACTTAAGCTAGAAATGCTGGTTCGGGCATATGATCCTTGCATTTCCTGTTCGGTGCATATGCTGGATGTTGAATTTGAAGAGTAAAAAATAATATATGCTTAAAGTTATCAGTCTCGGAAACGAGCTGCGCGGTGATGATAGTATCGGCCCTGCAGTTGTTAATGAACTGCGAACTATGAATTTATCGGAGCCTGTAACTCTTATTGATGCGGGAGCCGACGCTTTCACTGTGCTTGAACATCTGATGGCTGATGATCCTATTATCCTTGTTGATTGTGCTAAAATGGGACGGCAACCTGGAGAAGTTGTAAAATTTAAAATTGATAATTCAAATATAAAATCAATTGAAAAATCAATTTCATTACATGGTTTTAGTTTTGGTGAAGTGTTCAAAATGGCAGAAAAATTTGGTCCGAAGCCGGATTGTTCCATTATTGGTATCGAACCAAAATCTATAAACTTTGGAGAAAAATTATCAGATGAAGTGAAGCAAAGTCTTCCTTCCATCATAAAAATGGTTATCGAGGAGGCCACACAATATGGCAACTAAAAAAATTCTCATCATAGACGATGACATCGATCTGGTTGAAGCAATGCGCTTAACCCTGGAGAGTGCTGGTTTTGAAGTTATCGATGCACAGGATGGGAAGAAAGGCATTGAAAAGATAGCATCCGGCTCACCAGATCTGGTTATTCTGGATGTAATGATGGGAACACAGGATGAAGGATTTCATGTAGCATATCAGATAAAAAATAATCCTGATACCAGCGATATCCCGGTGATTATATTAACAGCTGTTGGACAGGAAACCGGTTTTTCTTTCGATAAAGAAAAAGATGAGGATTTTTTGCCAGTTAGTGAATTTCTGGAAAAACCAGTTGATCCGGATACTTTAATCGAGTTAGTAAAAAAGAATCTGGGACAGTAATTTTAACTTCCATATTAGTATCCCTGATGATGAGCGTAGAGCCATTTCATCTTACTGTATCCGATGCTTTGCGCTCTTTTCTATTTGTATAATTATTCTACGGTTTATAACTATTTCATTACAATTATAATATTTCTATATTTATTATGAATTGTCTAACTGCCAACTAGGAAATTAACTTTGAATTTAAATTATTACTCACTTGATCGATTTCCATTTTTAAATACGATAATATTAAAGTCGCGGTTAGCCTGGTCCATCCGTCTGCGCTGGCTGGCAGTGGCGAGTTATTTTTTAGCAACTATTGGTGTCGAAGCTTTCTTTGAGATATCGTTACCTTATAAACAAATATGGATCGTTCTTTTTAGTCTGGCTTTTCTGAATTTAATCTATCAAATAGTATCCTGGATTGTTAAAGAATTTTCATTTACAGTGGAAATAATAGCGCTCCACATCCAGATTGTTATCGATTTAGTGTGCCTGACTTTATTGATACATTACTCCGGCGGTATAGAAAATCCAATATACCTTTTCTATATATTTCATATTGTTATAAGTAGCATTTTGTTTTCAAGATACTCTCCTTTTATGATTGCGACATTAGTTGTATTCCTGTTTTCATCCCTAGTATATCTGGAGTATAATGAAATTATAACACATTATTGTTTGTATGATATTAGTATTCATAACAACCAATTAGCAGTCATTTTGATTCTGATAGTATTTATTATAACGGTTTATGTCACGGAATATATTTGCACAACATTTATGCGGATTTATCGTGATAGCAAGCGTATTATCGATAAACAAAATGAACAACTCATCGAAGCAGATAAAGATAAAACACGTTTCTTCCAATTTGCATCTCATGAACTTAAGGCACCGGTTATTGCAATCAAATCAACATTAGATGGCATTACTAAAAGTTTTGCTGATAGTCTCGAACCAAAAA
>JARRPN010000363.1:0-3064 GCA_037382875.1 Calditrichaceae bacterium
GTGAAGAATCTTACTTGACTATATGATTTGAGATTCTTCTCCCGATTAGGAAACATCGGGATCAGAATGACAGGAGAATGAATTATGAAATTAACTCAGTTAAATAAATCAACACAATAAGAAGGGGGACTTATGTCAGACAAACCAAAATATAAATTCGAAACACTGCAGGTACATGCAGGTCACACACCGGACGCAGCAACCAATGCACGGGCAGTACCTATTTATCAAAGCACATCGTTTGTATTTAACGATGCAGACCATGCAGCAAATCTGTTCGAGCTTAAGGAATTTGGTAATATATATACCCGGATAATGAATCCGACTACAGATGTGTTTGAACAACGAGTAGCTGCGCTTGAAGGTGGTGCAGCAGCATTAGCTACCGCTTCGGGACAGGCTGCCCAATTCGTAGCTATTAGCACCATTGCGGAAGCAGGTCAGAATATTGTATCTACCAGCAAACTCTATGGTGGTACTTACAATCAGTTTAAAGTAGCTTTTCCGCGTCTCGGGATCGATGTCAAATTTACTAAAAAAGATACTATCGAAGAATTTGAAAAGCTCATCGATGACAATACCCGGGCTATATATATCGAAAGTGTAAGCAATCCGGAATTGATCATACCCGATATCGAGGCACTTGCTAAACTGGCTCATCGTTATGATATTCCACTGGTAGTTGATAACACATTTGGTGCCGGCGGTTATCTGGTTAGACCAATCGACTATGGTGCGGATATTATAACTGCCTCTGCTACTAAGTGGATTGGAGGACATGGAACATCTATTGGCGGTGTTATTGTAGACAGTGGGAAATTCAATTGGGGTAATGGAAAATTCCCGGTATTTACTGAGCCTAGTCCAGGTTACCACGGCATAAAATTCTGGGAAACGTTTGGACCCAATTTTCCATTGGGTAATATCGCCTTTATCATACGGGCACGTGTAGAAGGATTGCGTGACCTGGGCCCGGCCCTGAGTCCGTTTAATTCCTTTCTCTTAATTCAGGGATTGGAAACTTTATCATTACGTGTTGAACGTCAGTGTCAGAATGCTAAAAACCTGGCTGAATGGCTTGTAAAACACCCGAAAGTAAAATGGGTCTGGTATCCGGGATTGGAATCACATCCATCTTATAAAATTGCTCAAAGATATTTACAGAATGGATTATACGGTTCCATGCTGGCATTTGGAATTGAAGGTGGAAAAGAAGCTGGTAAAAAATTTGTCAACAATGTTGAACTTGCCAGCTTGTTGGCAAACGTAGGTGATTCTAAGACACTGGTTATTCATCCATCCTCAACCACGCACCAGCAATTGACCGATGAGGAACAGGTTGATTCCGGTGTCACTCAAGACCAAATTCGTGTTTCAGTTGGCTGTGAACACATCGACGATATTAAAACCGACTTTGAGAATGCCCTGGGAAAAGTGTAAATTGATTAAATTATGAATCATATGCTTGTCATTTCGCAATTGATGTGGAACTCAAAGATTAAATTAGCATCTGGATTCCCGTTTTTGTCTGATCCAAATATGAATGGATCAGACAGCCGGGAAAAACATCGATATAGATAGATATTCTAAATACCTTTAAGGCGTCTAATGAAATGGATTTTTGATGATCGTAATTAAATTTGGCGGTACCTCTGTAAAAGATGCACAAGCTATCAGAAATGCAGCTGAAATAATTAAGAAACGATTGCATTTGCAGCCGATTGTTGTGAGTTCTGCGTTAGCCGGCATTACTGATCTATTAATAGAAGCGTTGGATGCTGCATCAAGCCATAAAGACGAAAAACTAAAATCAGCCTATGATACCATTGAGCAGCGCCATCTGACTTTGATCAATCAGCTTATTGAAGATCAAGATATTCTAGAATCTCTAATCCAACTGACAGAAGAGGAAATTGCAAAACTTCAGGTATTGCTGGAAGCAGCCAGAACCATTCGACTTAAAAGCGGTACACTGGCGCATGCAGTGATGTCAATTGGCGAGATTTTATCAACTCGAATTATTAGTGGTTATCTAAATACTACAGGCATCTCAACATTCTGGATGGACGCTCGTGATGTTATTATTCTGGAAGAAAAAAGAGGTGACTATACACCTGATATTCATACCATTGAAAAGAATACAAATAATTTATTTGAACCGTTATTGAAAAAGTATAAATGCATTCTGTTCCCCGGATTTATTGGCGCTACAATAGATGGTGAACCAGCGACCCTGGGACGGAATGGCTCCGATTATACGGCATCTATCCTCGGAGCTGCAATTAAGGCAGATGAAATCCAGATTTGGTCGGATGTAGATGGTATTCTGACGGCGGATCCAACCATTGTTCCATACGCAAAACCGCTCAAATCCATGACCTTTGATGAAGCCTGTGAACTGGCTTATTTTGGTGCCCGCGTCCTGCATCCGGCAGCAATTCAACCAGCTTTAGCAAAAGGGATCCAGGTTAGCGTTCTTAATTCGAATCGACCAAACGAACCGGGTACAACTATAATTGCATCCAATGGAAACGATAATTCGGGACGAACTGTAAAATCTATTGCTTATAAAGAAAGTATTACGTTATTAACTGTAGAATCTTCACACTTATTATTATCGCCAAAAATTATCGAGGAAATATTCTTAATACTTTCACGTCATGGCAAAAGAGTTTATGCTGTATCAAAAACAGCTACCAAGTTATCAATCACTATTGAAAGTATGAATGATCTGTCTCAAATCTTAGATGAAATGAGCGAACTGGGTGAAGTCACTGCCGAAGGTGGCAAAGTAATTGTAAGTGTTGTTGGTGAACAAATGAAAGGACATCCCTCCCTACCCTGGCAGATTATCAAACTTCTTGATGAGCACTCCATTAAATTTGATCTGGTTACTCAATTTGCCAGCCAGATCAGCTTAGTGTTTATAATTGATGAAAATGATATCGAGCGGACTGTAAAGCTCCTACATGAATCATTTATTGAAAATTAACCCGTTTTTTATTGCTAAATTGATAGTTAATACACTTCAATTGATTTGATTCAAATCCAAATTATCCTTAGA
>JARRPN010000364.1:0-3057 GCA_037382875.1 Calditrichaceae bacterium
CTAGAAAATCCCTTGCACCTTCAGGTGTACTCTTCATTAATACAGGTGTTTCTATTTCAACAAAATCCTGTTCCTCAAGAAAATCACGGATCAGCTTATAAATTTTACTACGCATGATTATTTTTTGCTGCAAACTATTTCTTCGCAAATCCAGATAACGATATTTTAAACGGAGTTCCTCATTCAGGTCCAGTCCATTTGTAATTTCAAAAGGTGTTGTCTTTGCTTTATTTAATACTTCAAGATCGGAAACTAAAACTTCAACGAGACCTGTTTTTATCTTTGGATTAATTGATTCTTCCGGACGTTTTGATACACGGCCTTTTATAGAAATAACATATTCTGATCGCAATGTCTTTGATTGTTCATAGGCTTGCGCATTTAACTCCGGATTAAAAACAACCTGGGTTATGCCATAACGATCACGTAAATCTATAAAAATTAAACCGCCATGATCGCGCCATTTATTCACCCAACCATTGAGCACAACAACTTCGTCAAGATGCGATAAATCCAATTCTGCACAATTGTGCGTTCTTTTCATAGTGATAAAGTTCCTCTAAAAAATAGCGGATAATTTACTTATGATTCATAGTAATCACAAATAAAAAAAGCCGCAAGAATTGCGGCTTTAAACAAAAAATCTTTTTAAGGAGTATCTATGTACTAAATATATATTTTTGACGGAAGGTAACTTCACCTTCTTTAGCTTCTATTTTCTTAAACCGCCAGCTCTGCACTCTTCGCAGAATACAAGTCTCTGCTTTCTTGTTACGCAAGGTAGAATCAGCAATTCTTGCCCTTGAGACTTTACCGTCTGCACGAATAGTAAACTGTACCGTAACACTGCCTTTTAAATTCGGATTTAAACGTACTTCTCTTTTATAACAGTTTTCAATCGCTTCAGCATGTTTATTAACAACCCGACTGATAGCATCTTGAGATCGATCGGCTGCTCTTGATCCACGTCCGGTAATACTGGCTTTTTCCATTTTAAGAGTAAATCCACCGGAACGTGCAATGGAAACAGAACCTGCTGGCCCTACACCACCTTCAATTAAATCATCAATACCAGCTGCACCAGTACCACTACCTCCTGAAGACCGTGCACCAAACCGTGAACGCTTTGAGCTAGAGGATGCGCTTTGAAGGCCTGAAACACTGCCTAGTACCTGGTTTAAATCACCGACACCACTGGAATAACCTTCATCACCAAAAGCATCATACACAGCATCACCAGTACCGGCACCACCACCAGCAGAAAGTTCACCAAGCACACCGGTTCCAGCCACAGCCTGATCCATTTGATTTCTTCTGCGACCTCTCTGTTTTGCTTGCTCACGTCTTGCACGTTCTCTGTCAGCAGCAGAAGTTCCAGATGCTTCTCTTTTACCTGCTCGTTCCGGCTGTTCCTCTACAACTGGCTGCTCCTCATCTTCACCAATACCAAATCCTTCACCTTCTTCTTCCTCTTCGACAAATTCTTCGCCAATGGCAGCTTCATAATATTGGTTCATTATCCTGTTACGGATCTGGCTATCAACAAATTCCTGCGAAAACTTTATATTTCCCAAAATGATTACCCAGCCATAAATTAAGGCCAGGGAAATAAGAAGAACTATATAAAATCGTTGATCGATATCTTCAAATATATTCTTCTCAAATTCTTTCGGGAAGGCTACTAACCGAAATCCTCCACCAGGTGGTTTTGGGGCATTTTGCACATTTGGCATCTTAATTAACTCTCTTTTTAAATGGTTAAATTCTTATAAAAGTTATTAAGCTCCGGTTTTTATTGTCAATAATCTCATCTTATAAAAATCCGATTTACTACAAGTAAACATAACTTTAAAAAGTACCTCAAAGGGAATTTTCTCATCTCCCTGAATATTAACAACATGGGTAAACTCTTTACCAACGGTATTCTGCAGCTCTATTTCTTGTTGCGCATATTCTCCTAATTTACGTCTTAATGGCTCAATCATCAGTATATCTTCTTCAATATCATCCACAGTTGCTACAACAACATCATTTACCAAAATAAGTTCAGATGCCACAGAGACGCTCAATTCTTTCTTGGGTTTTTCACCCTGAACCGATTGGGGTAACCTCAGCTGCTCAGAGGGAGTCACTAAAGCGCCTTCCGTTGAATATGATTTCAATAAAAACAACAGAATTATTGTCATCATATCCATCATTGAGTTCATGTTCAAGGTACCTTTTTCCTGGAAAAGGTTCTTTTTTGACTTTGATGGTTGAAAAGCCATGGAATCAAAACTCCTTCTATTGCACTTAAATAATTTTACTAAAGTTTACTTCAGGAAATAGTGGGAGTATCTCAGTTTTTTCATCATTCTCATAGGTCTGAAGATAATCCATAACTTTTACTATAACCTGATATTCAATATCACCCGCAGCAGTAATTACTGCCCGATTTTCATCTTTATATCCTTTACCTGCAATAGCCTTTTTTATTTCAATCAATTTTTCTTTTAGCGCGTCATAATCCTGTTTACCATCATTAAGTATAGGAATAGTCGGACCATCCTGATTTTCTTCTGATGTTAAAACAGCACCAGGACTGGCGATAGTTATACCTAAATCCGTAATAGCAATTGATAAACCAAGCTTTTTTTCTTTTTCTACTTCTTCATTATCTGCTTCATCACCGCTATCTCCAGCTCCTGCCTTACTAGGCGGAACATTAATTTCTATACTTCCTAACCTTACCCATTCTGCGCTTGCGATTAAGAGTGGAATCAATACAACCATCAGATTCATCACCGGACGGATGTCCAATTCCATATCAACATCATCACTCTTCCTACGCATTGAAGGTTTGTATGCCATAACACGTTACCTCAAGAATAAATTTTATCTGTTTCCAGTGATCAGATTAATTAATTTTACCAAATGTTCATCTAATTCATCAATGATTTTGGCTGTTTTATTTGAGATAAATGTATACGCAATCAATGTCGGAATTGCTACCATTAAACCAAAAATTGTTGTGTTCATAGCTGTCGAAATACCTTTCGCCAAAACCTTACTTTTTTC
>JARRPN010000365.1:0-4596 GCA_037382875.1 Calditrichaceae bacterium
TGCCGGTAAAATCGCCGTCAATAGCTAATATTATATACTCTTTCTTTTTTGATAATTTAATGCTATGTGCCATAATTAAACTCCTGACTATGGTATAATATTATCGGTCTTTTTGGAGTATATACTATATGATTTATTCAGCATAATCATTCTTGAATAATTCATGATTACTTCTGTGAATCGTTCATCTATTTAAATAGTGTTTACAATTCAGTTAATATACATTTTTTCAGAGATCTGAAGTCATTGACATCGGCACTTCATTGATAATATAATCACTAACCTTCTAAAATACAAAATGATATAGTAATATGTGTCAGAGATAAAGAAGAAAAATTTAGTTATTAAATATACTTTTTGTTTAATAAACAAGTAAGACTGTCTCTAATAAGAGAGACAGCCTTTTAATATTTATTTCTCTTCAGGTAAATCAATCCCGTATTCTTCACTTATATCAAGTGGCGGCATGGGTCCATCAAGCGGTTTGGCATCTTTAACATACCAGTCATACCAGTCAAGTATACGTAAAATCACATCAAGACGACCGGTTTGATTACGATTGCCATGACCTTCACCCGGATACTGAACCAGGCGTACAGCGGGATGATTATTCATCTTCATCCGCCGATACAGTTCTTTACTTTGCGAAGGGTGAACCCTGGTATCCGCTGCTCCACCATAGATAAGTGTAGCTGTTTTGCTTTGATGAGCATAATAGATCGGACTACGTTTTAAAGCCTGATCCCACATTTCTTCAAGTGGTTTGCCTGAATGTACTAATAATTCCTCATAAGGAATATCTGTAGTTCCGCGTTTGCTGATTAAATCGCTGATGCCGACAAACATACAAACAGCCTTCACATATTCAGTGTAATAGGTGGCAAACCAGGCTGAGGCAAATCCGCCATAAGAACCGCCACCCAGACCGACACGGTCTTTATCAGCCAGACCGATATCGATCAAGTGCTTAATGCCGTCTTTAATATCGTCAAATTCGACCCCGGCCGCATCGTTGTATCCGGCAAGGGCAAAATCAAGACCATAACCCGTACTAGCCCGGTAGTTCGGATAAAAAACAGCATAGCCTTTTCCAGCAAGAACCTGTCCCGGTGTGGAATAGCGCGATACCCAGCCATTGGAATAGTTTGACTCGGGACCGCCGTGCACCAGTACTACCAGAGGATAGGTATCACCTTTTTGGTAACTGACCGGGTAAATCAAAATACCTTCAATTTCCTGACCATCTTCAGCATTATAAGAAATCACTTCCTGTTTACCGAGATCCAGCTTTTTTAACTGCGGATTCAGATCAGTCAATTGTTCCATCTTTTTACCCGTCTTCCAGTAATATAATTCATCAGGATGCAAAGGTGTATCACCATGGAAAACAAATTGATTAAAATCTTTAGTATAGCTGGGATAGCTGAAAATGATACCACCATTTGTTTCGGAAGATAAAATCTGTTTTTGTTTATTATTTTTTAAATTTATTTCATTTAAAGTAACGTTTGTCCCTTCTTTGGCGTAATAAATGACTGTGCTATTATCTTTCCAGTTGACCCACGTAACATGACCACGGAAATTGGGTTTGGTTAAATTTTTTGCCTCACCGCCCTCAACCGGCATTACATATACCTGACTGACAGCGTGATCTTTTGTTTCTAAGGCGGCAGTGTAGGCAAATAGATTGTCATCAGGACTGAAATTAAAGTTACCCAGTTTGCCGGGATTATTGGTGAGCTGCTTGATTTCTTTAGTAGCAATATCCAGTATATGAACATATTTGAACATATAGTTATAGTCAATCAGGTTTTTCTCAGTTGCAGCCAGGGCTATTTTTTTGCCGTCATGAGAGAATAAAAATGACCAGACTGTAATGTCTGAAGTTAATTGAACTGCGTCTGGATTTGGTTTATCTGCAAGAACATCAACGATATATAAATTTTTATGCTTTAAATTTTCTTCAAAATAGATAAAATCATAACCTTTTTTCTTTAATGCTTCTTCACGCTTGCTTTTAGGCTCGGTTGCGATATAGGCAATCTGATTCCCGGAGGGATGCCAGGCAAAAGCGGATACACCCGATTTACAATCAGTCAGTTGTCTGGCTTCACCGCCGGAAAGGGGAATAGACCATACCTGGATTTTAGAATTATCACCACGCCGCATTCTGAAGGCAATCTCTTTACCATCCGGGCTCCAGGCAATCGAACTGACATTTTCCTTTCCGTTAATATATGGATGATTTGCTTTTGTCTTTAAATCGATCACATACAGTTCCGAATAACTGCCGCCGGGTTTGTCATCGGCTTCTCTGGGAACGGAAACGGTATAGGCTGCATATTTACCATCGGGACTAATAACAGCTGAGGAAACGGATTTAAGATTTAGCAACTCTTTAGGGTGTAATACATCAGCGTTTATTGATGCAATGGGTATTGCAATCGTTATGATTAAAAAAATAACTAACTGAGATCTCAGTCTTATAATTAGTTGCATAGGATAGCTCTCCATATTTTGATTAAATAACGTGATCTATTTTTGTTAGAAGCAGAAGTATAAAAATTGGGACAATACCTTTTTACCAGGACTGTATTTAAACGTCATTATTTTTAATCCATTGTTCCGCCTCTTCTAAATTATCAAAAACTCTGGTGTGTTCAGGGGAATTATATGTCATCGCATCATAAATTCTTGATAATCCATATTGTATCTTTTCTGGCGCAAATATGGCCACTTTTATAGATCTTATATTGTGTTTTTGATGCATTGTTTTCGCATATTCAGCCAGCATTCTCAATCCTGTTGATGTAACTTCCAGTTCATCAGTTTGGCTTATATCAGATATTTCATTAAAGCCCGGTATCCAGTCATCACTTTCATAAAATGCTCTCCAGGAATCAATCAAAATTTTATCGGTTATTTTTCCAGTATATGTGCAAATTAAATAACCTTCCTCTTTCTTCACCGAAAAGGCAAGTGGCATTTTAGGTTACTCCAGAATTTAGAACATATGATTGTGTTATAATATCCGGAACAAATTAATTAATTTCGCAGCTGCGATTATTATTCCGCTTATAATTTGAATCAATTCTGCATGTTTTTTAATTTGTTCTTTCATCAATTTAATCCTAATTATATAAAGCTAGAAAAATGTTTAATTAGTTATTGCAAGTTGTGTTAATCCCGACCAGTTTTTGAACGTTCCAATTAGATAAATAATGCCAATCAGTAACGATACGAAAGAAGACATTATGGATACTAGCGTAACTTTATCATTTATATTTATTACATTGAAAAAGACTAGTAATTCAAGAATGATAATAAAACCGCGCAGCGTATAAATTCCTCCGATAATTATTAAACCGGATCGTAGAAAGGGTAGTGGACGCATATCACCGGTACCGGATAAAGCATATAATCCAAATACGATAAATATAATGGATACTAACAGACCTGATACAATCAATAAAATTGGATTATTTGTTAATTCCAGTGGCGCGCCAAAATACAAACTCCATTCAGATGAAAACGAAATAATGGCCTGGAACAAAGCTATTAATAAACTTATAATACCTGCAGATCTTAAAATGATACCTGCAGATCTTAAAAGTATTGAATTTGAATTTAATGTCATAAATTTCCCTTAGGTCAGGAATATGAATCTATTTGATTCAAACAATGAGTCTGTTCGTTTATAAACTTACACAGTTTTGATAAAGAAAAAAAGCTAAAGTAAGATAGTATTAATTATAGATGTTAAGAATAAATGACCTGATCATATCTTAGATAATCAGGCCATTATCCCGTAGAATAGAGGTAAACTGATATTGGCAATCGATAAATGCTGGTTTAATTTTAGACAATTAGAATCCGGGAGTTATATTAAATTGCCACATCCAACCCTGTTTCGGACGATCTATCGGTTTCACATAATCCAGTTCAAGTACAGCATAACCAAATAAATTGAACCGGGCGAGTAATCCATAGCTCCTCATTATTTCCCTGTTACCTCCCAGGAATTTCGGTTTTTCTCCGTTACTCCAGGTTACACCGGAATCAAAAAATCCTCCAGTCTCAAGAGGTAGATAACCATAATAGCCTTTGCCCAGTTTAAAAATTCCTAACAATGGGAAACGTACCTCAAAATTGGATACAGCCATTTTACTTCCGATTAATTGCTTAAAAACAGAGTATTCATTGTAATTAAGAGAATTGCTGTTATAACCGCGGACATAATCCTGATATCCTATATATAACGGATTTATGCGCGAATCTTCGGCACCGCCACCGTATCTGCCATACTGCATCATCCTGAATGCCAGTGTAACCGGGCGGATGGGCAGGAAGTAGTGCCGGTAATCCGCAAGAACAGAATACATGGATATGGATCCTACGGTTGGTGAAATCTCAACCCTGGACCTTTGGCCCTCAATCGGACTTGTGGCTCCGGTAATGCTGTTATCATAAACAAAAGCCGCACTAAAACTGCCAAGTGTTAGTGAATTTGGTACAGGCAGTTTCTTAACTTTATTTGATATTTGCTCATCAGTATAATAATCATAAATACGGGTTCTTACCTTTTGCTCAAAACTG
>JARRPN010000366.1:0-5956 GCA_037382875.1 Calditrichaceae bacterium
TTTTAAAGGTCTTATAATTTAATAACTTCACGCCACCATATGTAAAAGAAATTTACCGGCGGAACCAAAGGATCAATGGCTACAATGCCCGCACCAAAAGATCCTGAATCGACATCTGGGATTGTACTTCCTACTGAAATAAACAATTTAACTCCACCAGAATCAGTTATGACGGTTACAACTTTAGATGGTATACCGCCACCAATATCGATACTCCGGTCCATATTGTTGTCATTATCAAAGTCAATAACGGCAGCAGCGGTTTTGTAATTTAGCGCGTATGCCTTTCCAAACCCACCGGGCAAACACGGATCATCGTTGGGAGTAAAGGTTGTCAAATAAAATGTTTTATAAAAAACGGTTCCTTCTGCTAAAACCTTTTCTCCAGGTGCCAGGCGTATATACCAGCCTTGATCTACGCTGTAATTGTGATCGACGTCTGCGGTCGAATTGTCAAGATTTGGAACCGTTGATGTAGGATCAGTTACATCAACTAAATCTGATTCTGTAAGTAAGCTGTTTGTGTGAGTGTCTTTAATGCAGTATATTCGATCAGAACTGGTGGGGTTGCATGCGTCGTCCCTGTTACCTGTCCCTGCAAACACCAGATCATATCCATTTTCAAGGGTAACAGCTGGTGGGTAGTAAAATTTTCTTTCATAGGTCGGATCAGAAACAAACAGAATTTCAGCTGTCCAGTTCATGATGTTTTCATCGCTTTGAAAAAAGCTGAAAGGATTGCCGGATGTATCGGTGAATTTTCCAATTCGCCACATCTGCCCTCCGAGATCACCTACATAGACTTTATTTACAAACCCATTGCCGTTTTCATCAACTGTTGTGACGGTGCTTGCAATGCTGTAATCCATCCCGCTAATGCTGATATCGTTTTTAAATTTTTTAACGACTTGTCCTGTTATGACATTTATAGCCAGTACAGCAGCTCCAGCACTGTTATCTGAACTGTATCCAGCTCCAATAAAAAACACAGGCGTTCCGGTCGTATCTGTACTTGAAGTCTTCACCAGTCCGAATTGGGGCTCAGACCAGCTTTCTCCCAGCTCGGCAATGATCACATCGGGATCCGAATTGGTAATTGAAGCAATTTTTCCCGCAATAAAGGGGGTTGCCGTTCCACCATCCATATAATCATTATAGGTAGCAGTAGTCAGATTTCCAATAGATTGCCCTACGTAAAATGGGATCGTTCCGTTATCATAAGACAGCAAATACCCGGACATTGTTCCATCCACATAGGCGGCGATTTCAGGTCCCCAGCCACCTTGAACATCTAAAGTATAATCCCATATGCGCAAAGGATCACCGTCTTGGAATGAATCACCGTCAGGGGGATTGATAAAAATATCTGTGAGCTCCAGGATTCCGTTTTTACTATTACTTTGGTCAATTCGCCACATATATTCTGGGTTCATTGGATCGGTGACATTCAGTGCAAAATAACCTGTGCCCCCCTTTCTTTCACCGCAAATCAGGATAATCTTATCCCCCGCATCGATCAGACCATCTGCGTCCAAATCATGAAAGTAAGCTTTCGGACTGGCGTCCACATAATATTGATGGTTTAAACCTTCCACCATATCTTTTAGACGGTGAAGCTGATCCGGAGGTATAAATGCCCAAGCCTCTGTGCCATAGCTGGTCTCATTATTTTCAATATTAACATTCGGATCCGTTTGATCTAAAACCGCATGCAGCATGCCGTCGTTAGCACCAAAATAAACCATTGTCTTTGCGGTGCCATCTGGATAATTATATTGCACCACAGCGGGCTCGCTGTGAAGAACATCTCCGGTGATAACGATTCTATTTTCTGTAGTGTTGCCATC
Source organism: Calditrichaceae bacterium (assembly GCA_037382875.1). Taxonomy (GTDB): domain Bacteria; phylum Calditrichota; class Calditrichia; order Calditrichales; family Calditrichaceae; genus JAFGKZ01. The sequence continues at coordinate 1,848 of JARRPN010000366.1, forward strand.
ACCGTCCTCATCTAAGACATCTGCCCCGCGCACGTAATTAATAATCTCTGTTATTGTATATTCAGGGTTACCAAGTATGCCTGCAGTTAAATTAGCGGCGGTAAATGCATTGGATGAATCAGTCAAATCCTTGTTGCTAGAATTTAGATACGTATAAATATTGCGGCTGGCGTTATCCAGATAATTGCTTTTTGTCGGATCAGCCCAATCTTTTGTCTGCCAATAAGGTATGGCATCTTCACGGATAGCCCCATTGGACCAGGTGGCAGGGTTGCCGTTGACATCAATGATGGTGTTGTCGTCTGCAATTGCAAATTTGGTAACATTGCCTTCCCAAAAATTGGATTCTAACGGCGTGAAAAAAGCCATGTAGATTCTGTTGCCACTGGTAGTTCGGGTGACAGGTACCACCGGCGCGGTAAATGAGCTGGTCGCTGACAGGATGTCCTTAATTGCGGCTAATAATACAGAGGATAATTCATCCGGGTCCTGGGCTTCAAAGTGGTATCTACCGTATTCCTCGTGAGTAGTGTCATATAGGTTTAAATTACCGTTGCCGTTATTGGATGTATTTATAAGAAACAGATTGCTTAAATGGTTTCCCATAAATCCGACGGTGTAAGTCATGATATTTTGAAACCCGGATTGATAATCCACAATATCATTGGTATAAAGATAGTGGGCTACATCATCAAGATAGGTTGATCCGTTCTGATTGACTGGTATCGAATATGTAGTCCCATCTTCGCTAATATTTCCTTCGCCAATTCCATCAACTGCTCCATCATCGTCATAATCAGATAAACTTGCAGGTGAAGATCCAGAAACAGCCGCCTGATCTTCAGAGGAAACCCCAGGTGAAATCACTATTACAAAGTTTTTCTGACAATATTCTCCGACAACCCCAGAAGAAGGAGAACCATAATATCCCCCAGCCCTTGCAAGTCCTTCAGCTAAGGGTGAATAGACCACAGTACCCATATTGTTTATATTGTTTACATAATTTGGGTCTAGTGTATTATTTTCCGGGTTAACCGCCAAAGGTGTGTCAACGACCATGCCGAGGGGCTGTACATTGGAGGCACCATCGGAAGTAGAAGTAAAGTTGTAAATACCAAATTGAGCCTGATTGGCAGCAAGCTTAGCTACTGTGAACAAAGCTTTTTTAGCATAATAAAAGCGACTTTTATTCGGCAAATCTGCCATTGATCGTCCAGGAGGATGTCTTTGGCACTGCCGCAGCTAATCCTTCAAGCTGCACAGCAGTGTTTAACTGTAAGTCAGTACTCACCGGTACCAGATAATATTTATTTCCGGTTTCGTATATGCCGTATCCATTTTCATTGAAAAAACCGTTGCCGCCTGCACCATTGGGAACAACATCAATTGGAGTGGCAACATTTGGAGTATAATCAATACTGCTATCGTAGGCTGAATGCGTTATGATTTGTTTCATTTCTACGCCATTGTCCAGCAAAATGGTAATATTTGGAGGTACATCATCGGCGGTCAACATAAACACACAGGTATCGTCACTAAAAACTGTCTGCCCAGTAAAAATGATTAAAAGTGATACGATTATGCCAATTAACGATGAGTAATTGATTCTTTTCATATTTTCACCTTGACTGCATGGTTATAGATACAATTAAAATCCGATACGATAAAAGCCAACTTCAATTGTGGTATCAGCATTGCGGGGGCCATGTCCGAGGCACGTCATTTGATAAATATGTGCTTTAAATTTGCCGGCTTGAAAGCCCGAACCTCTTGGTACCCCCATCGGATTTTCGTACACAACTTCGCCGTTAAATGATTCAATGGAGTCTGCATCCAATGAAAAGGTCACCAAGGGATTACTGTCATCTGGAAAATTAACCGGATCTGTTTTATCGATATTTGCTGAATTATATAAATTCGCATTTCGGATCACGTATGCCTGCGCTGCTTCAGCAGCATAAAAACTGATTTTATGCAGTTGATCGCTTGTGGCAATCTGCAATTCAGTGTTGGTAGTTTTTGATACCATCACACCGGCAAGGGTAATTAAGGCCAGAACCATTAAAACCGTGATGATTGCAATTCCATTTTGATTGTTCAAACTTTGCATCGGGCTACCCCTCTAACAAATGATTTGGTACATTATTCAATTTTCGGTTTAATAAAATCGATATTGACATTTCGCTGAGCTGCTCCGCTATTTAAATACGGTTTCCAGCTCACCGTTAGGTTGATAATTTTTGCGTCGTCCTCCCCATCAGCATTTAAATCGGTGTTTGTAACTACCCACTGGATGCTGTATTTGCCTTGATTGTCCGGATGCGGATTTACAGTCGGGTCAGGGTTAAGAAGGGCATCAGTAAATGATGCGTTCATTAATCGTTCCATTCGATCAGATGCAATATTGATAGCGGCTGTTGTCTCACTGGCCGTACGGTTGTTCTTGCCGGCAGAAACTTGTAAAGAGGCAACAGCTAAAAAGCCGATGGCAAAAATGCTGATGGCAATTAGCATCTCTATGAGCGTAAATCCGTTATCATTTAAGTTGCTTTGGTGTTGTTTAATCATCTTTGCTTTACCTGTTAAAATGAAAGGTTGCGACACAAAATGCGTTTGTTAATTGTTCTTTCAACTGGCTCTGAACGACCGGCGGGTTGTTCGACACTTATTGAAACCTCTACGGTTCTGATTTGACTAAGATCTGCTATCGGAAAGGCAAGCAGACTATCACCGGCGTCTCGATAGGAAAATTGGAAATTAGTTACATTTTCTGCCACTGTCTGCCAGTCATTTAAGGTTCCTTCCCAAACACATTGCCTCAATCTGTTATTGGCTGCGTCGTAAAAATAAGTTATTCGTTCAAGGTTATCATTTAAAGCGCCATCCATGTTTCGATCTGCTGTAAAGCGCAGATTAATGGCTGTGGCTGCTTCAATACCTGCGTTAGCGCTGCCAAAGCGGTCAAGTCCTGCCATACGAATATCTTGCTCCATAAAATCAATGCTGGTGCGCAAATTTTGCATCACCTCAGCAATGACCTCATTGCTGGTGGTGGATCGATTCGTAGCAGCAAATACACTGTAAATTGCACTCAAGACAATCGACATGATGGCAATAACCACAGCAAGTTCAATGAGTGTAAAGCCGTTCTTATTTTCCAATTGTTTAGTTTTTGCCATAAACCAGCTCCATTTAGGGACGCTTGCTTAATTAACGGTTATCCTTCCAAACCTATTGTTCATATCAATTATTTTCTGATCGCCTGCTTTATTTACAATTGTCACTACACCCTGATTTCCAACGCGGCCTCTGCCGTTAAATCGGGTTCTGTTGCTCGCAAATGTTGTGGAACCCGAATCAATATGCACGCCAGCCGGCAATTGTCTGTTGCGTAGAATTTTTTCATCTCCATCTCGATTCCAGTTTTCGGCCACTCCTCCTGCGCCTGTGCCGTCATCAATAAAGACCAGGTAATTGTTTGTGTTAAATAAAACAGCCACAAATTCATTTTCCTTCATTGCCCTTAGCTTCGCCATTTCTAGATCTCCGCGCAAAGAACTGACGGCATCTCTCAGTTTGGCATCGCTGCGCCATTGGAGAAAGGCAGGCGTTGCTATGCTAGATAAAACTGCAAGAATGGCGACTATTACAAGTAGTTCGATTAGCGTAAATCCGAAATTATTTCGCATCCTATTTATCCTCCTGCCTAAACAGATTACAAATACCATGCCAAATGCTGTTTAACTTAATAAACAAGACATGCCGGAAATATATAATTGTATTTACAATTAATTTGGTCACTAGTTAGTCCGTGCTAAAGGTACGAATTTGTCGCTCAATAAAGAAAAATCATAAAATATTTTAATAAATCTATTAAGCAAGTTAATAGTTACGTCAAATTGAATACGGAACAGGATAGATATATACCATTGACTTAATATCGGTAATTTGAGGTACAAACTTAAAGCAAAATTATTCGGATCTATAACAAAGAAAAAGGCTCAACCTAAAATTCTATATAGTTTCAAAATGTTAGAGCAAATTTAGCAATTTTGAAAAAAATCCAATATTGAATTGTTTTCAAAGCCTTAAAACAATGTAACCCTTTT
>JARRPN010000367.1:0-3043 GCA_037382875.1 Calditrichaceae bacterium
GTAAAAATAATAAAGTGATTAAATATCTATCAGAGATAGTGAATTACCCGATCCAAATTCCTGAAAATCCGCAAATTATTACTGCTCTCGGTTTGGCAACTTTTGCCAGAAACAATATTCTAAACGATTCAAAAATTACATTTCATCCTGATACTCTGTTAATAGAGAGCGATAAACAGAGACAATATTTCTTTCCACCACTTCAATCCGATAATTCCAATTATCCTGATTTTTCCGATCATGAACATTACATTTCCAATAATGTGGAAGTGGATATCTACCAATCACTGGAGCAGAATACGATTATCCCCGTCTATCTGGGTGTTGATATTGGTTCAACCAGCACCAAAGCGGTGTTGATGGCTGATCAAAATAAGCAAAACAATATTCTGCTTGGTCTATATACACGGACTATGGGACAGCCAATTAAAGCCACTCAAGCCTTATTAAAAGTATTAAAAGATCTTGAGGATGCTTATCAGGTTCAATTTGAATTTTGTGGTGTTGGTACAACCGGATCAGGAAGAAAATTTATTCAGAAGATTCTCAATTCGGATATAGCTATCGATGAAATTACAGCTCACGCTAGGGCAGCCTATGAATTAAATCCTGATATTGATACAATTATAGAAATCGGAGGTCAGGATTCAAAATTCACTATACTTAAGGATGGCCGTGTCACTTTCTCGATAATGAATTATGTTTGTGCGGCCGGGACGGGCAGTTTCATAGAAGAACAGGCTAAACGTCTTGGGGTGGGCTTAGATGAATATTCAAGAAAAGCGATTAATACACCCGCTCCTCTCACCAGTGATCGTTGTACGGTTTTTATGGAACGCGATCTCAATCATTTGTTGAATCAGAATTATTCAATTAATGAATTACTGGCTGCTGCTTTGCATTCTGTTCGTGATAACTACCTTTCTAAAGTAGCCCAAGCAGGAAAGATAGGAAATACTATTTGTTTTCAGGGAGCTACGGCAAAAAATCGGGCGCTGGTTTTAGCTTTCGAACAGAAATTACAGAAACCAATATTCGTTTCCAGATACTGTCATCTAACCGGTGCATTAGGTGTCTGCCTTATGCTGGAAGAGCAAAAAATATCTACATCCCAATTCAGAGGTATCGAATTCTATAATGAAAAAGTAATCGTGAAAGAGCAAATTTGTGATGATTGTAAGAATCACTGCAAATTAAACAGAATTGATATTGGAAAAGAAGCGATATATTGGGGGCATCTGTGTGGACGTGAAGATGGCGTGAAAAAAACGAAACGCAGTAAACCTGGATTTAATCTGTTAAGCAATCGAAGAAAAACATTTCGTCCCGTTTCAGTTAAAGATAATAAAAAACTATCCCGACTTGCTGACAGGAAACGAAAAGTTGATTTTGAATTTGTAATAAACCGGCTAAAACATATTGATTTGACCTCTTCCTGGCAAAAAATGAAGCATATTGACATGGATGATACCCTAGAAAGATTAAAAGAAAGTATTGGATTGAATTTATTACAACTGCAGCATAACTATTATGCGATTACTAAATCGGAAATAGAATATGAAAAGAAAGATCATACCGTTTCTATTGGGATTCCCAATACTCTCTATATGCTGGAATATATACCATTCTGGAATTACTTTTTCCGATTGTTAGGTTATTCAGTTATAATATCACCACAAAGCAAGAATTTGGTTAATAAGGGGAAAGAAATCGCCGGGGCGGAATTTTGTGCTCCCATATCCAATTGGCATGGTCATGTGGCGTATCTGAATTCAAAATCAGACTATCTCTTTCTTCCTCAAATGTTTTCAGATGATTTTAAAAATGAGGATAGATTTTACTGCTATTATTCAAATTACGCCGTTTCTCTGGTTATAAATGTAGAATCATTACATCTTGAAGAAAAAATCATTTCTCCGATTATCAATTTTTCAGAGCCGGATCTGGAAAATATCCGACAGATCTACGAGCACCTTCCTGCGGAATTAAAGATCAATCAAACACCCAATAACATTCATGACGCATACACCAAAGCATGGCGGTGGTATACTTATCGAAAGCAAAAATTAGTTGATTTATTTATACATAAAAATGAATCTGTGCGCGATATTTCAGTTGTACTGATGGGAAGGCCTTATATCATATTCGATCCGGGAATGAATAAAAGTATTCCCGGGAAATTTAATGAGCATGGCATACCAACATTCTTTCAGGATATGCTTCCTACTATCGATCCCAAATCTAATAAAGCTGGCAGAGAATTTTTAAAATGGAATCATTGGCGATATGCAGCCTATATTTTAAACGCAGCTGAATATTGTGGGCAAACTCGTGGTCTTTATCCAGTATTTATAACCGGTTTTAAATGCTCACCTGATTCATTTGCTTTGGATTACTTTAGAGAAATTATGGATTTTTATCAGAAACCATATCTTATACTGCAGGTTGATGAACATGATTCGGAAGAGGGTTACGATACGCGTATAGAAGCTGCAATAAGAACATTCCGTTCTGATTTTCTTGAGAGCAAATCCATTCGGGTAAAGAAAAAGGAAATAAAAATTGATCGGGCCTTTCCCAAAGGCGGGTATATTCTAATTCCTAATTACGATTGGTTAAGTTGCAGTTTAATGAGTGCTGCGTTCGAAAGGGAAGGGTATAAGGCAATGTTGATTGAAGAATCGTCTAATACCATTCAATCCAGTTTGAGGTTAAATGATGGACAATGCCTGCCCATTAGCGCTATTGTCCAGGGCTCAATAGAAATGGTTAAGAAGTATCAGTTACCCGTCAACCAAACTGCAATTTTCCTGAACACAATATGTAATCTTTCATGTAATTTCCCACAATATCCAATGATGGCACGACAGTTATTGAAAAAAGAAAGTGGGCAGCTTGAAAAACTGCATATCTTTGCCACAGAGTTTGAAATGACCAGCTTACCATATGATCTCATATATAATGTTTATCTGGCTTATTTATTGGGTGGATTGTTACGTCGCATCGTCTGCAAAATCCGGCCATATGAAATCAATCCGGGGGA
>JARRPN010000368.1:0-4819 GCA_037382875.1 Calditrichaceae bacterium
CTGGACATTCTGCCGGTTCCATAAAAAGACTCACTGGCAGGATCTGAAAATCTGAAACTATCTATTACAAGCGAGTAATAATGGAACCCGGGTACCTGAGTATCTGTAATCACTGTCCATATCCCGTCATCATCTTTCTGCATGTCGTATAACTTTCCCAGATCCACTTGTACTTTTCCGGCTTCCGGCGCCTTTACTCTGAATAGAACTCTCAGATCAGTCAGTATGCAGGGACAATCATCAGAACGAATATTAGTTGGAGCCGGGATTGATCCTTCAGGAATCTGCCCGTAAGCATTGTAAAAGAATACAATACAGAGCAGAATGGATAAAGTAAATGCTAGTCTTTTTTTCATTTTATAACTACCATTAATTATCTAGTGAACGTATCTTTAAAGCTTTTTACTTTAATGCAAACCGATGTCATTCAGATTAAAAAGCCTTACCTTTCATCAATATAAATACAGTACTTATCCAAATTTCTATTTGAACAATAACGGTGCAAACTGGTAAAGATCCCGTCTCCATGTTAACCATTCATGAGCAGTACCGGGCGATTCATAGTAGACATAATCGATACCAGCCTCTTTTAACATATTACAAAATGCACCCACAGAGCCGGGAAATGGATCAGGTTCTTTTGTGCCCAATCCAAGCCAGAAAAGACTGATTTTCTTGTTGAGCGCTTCGCTGTCTTTAAACTTTCCGTCCATAAATGTATCACGGTCAATCTCTGCCGAACTCGGATAGTTAGATGTGCCGCTGAAACCACCGATATGAGAGAATACATCGAGATTATTCATCGTGATCCGGATGGTTTGATTGGCTCCCATGGAAAGACCGGCCATTGCCCGATGTTCCCTATCAGCGATGGTGCGATACGTAGCGTCAATCATTGGGATAATTTCTTTGATCATTACATCTTCAAAGGCAAAGAAACCACCGGGTCCTCTTGGCGGAGCCTCATTACCCGCAGGTGCTTTTACTGCATAGCCGTTATCCATAACAATAATCATCGGAACAGCTTTTTTCTCTGCAATAAGATTATCAAGAATGAGATTTGCTTTTCCCTGATTAGCCCAGCCTGTCTCATCTTCTCCCATACCATGTTGAAGATATAATACCGGATAACTGATATCGGTGTTCTTCTCATAATCCGGCGGCGTATATACAAAACATCGACGCCATTTTTGAGTGATTTCTGAGAAATAGAGCTGCTGAATAACCTGTCCATGAGGTACAGTTTTCAGGGCGTAGAAATCTTGATCTTTTGCAGGAACCTCAACACCACTGCCCCAGCGGCTGGCGCCATAAAAATACATAGTGCCCGGATCGGGAACCGCAGCTCCGTCAATCCAAAGCTGGTAATAATGAAAACCTTCATCCTGCGGATTTGAATCACCGGTCCAGACACCGCTATCGTCTTTGGTCATATCGTATTTTATGCCGCCGATGTCCAGTTGAACTTTCAGCGCTTCAGGCGCAGTAATACTGGCTCGTACCCGACCCTCGGAATTGACCTGAGGAAATTGTTTGCCCGGTTGATTAATGGAAGACGGCTTAAAGTCCTCTACAACCACAGCTTGGTTCGATTGAGCAATACAAAATCCAACAGTCATTGTAGTTGCTAATAAAATTATTATATACCATCTACTCATTGAATAATCTCCATAAGTGATTTAATCAACACTAGATGCACTCTATATTATTTATCCAACGGTTTAATCTTGAAACAGAAGCGGTGCAAATTCGTGTAAACCGCGTCGCCAGCTTTGCCACTCATGAGCCGTATTGGGAGATACATAGAAATGTGCATTGATGCCTAATTCTTTAAGTCCTTCAATGTTTGCTTTTGGATCGCCTCCCCAACCGCCTCTGCGGCCTTCAAGTTCACGGCTGCCAAAACTTACAAAAACCAATTTAACTTTATCTTTAAAACCCGGCGTATCCGTAACATCTTTTTTACTGATGCTGCCACCGCTGAATAAACCAATCTGCGAGAATACATCAAGATTTTTCAGGGTGATTAACCTGGTTTCGAAGCCACCCATCGAAAGACCTGCCATGGCGCGATTAGGTTGATCAGAGAGCGTACGGAAATTAGAATCAATATACGGGATCAACTCGTCTACGAGAACAGTTTGAAATGGGTTGATATCAAAATTTCTCAGGCCACCCATCGGAACGTCATTCGTCATGCCGTAAGTCATAACAATAATAAATGGTTTGGATTTGCCTTCGGCGATTAAATTATCCATAATGAGATTGGCTTTCCCCTGACCGGGCCAACCATTTTCATCCTCGCCATAACCGTGCTGCAAATATAATACAGGATACCGTTTGTTCAGGTCTTTGTTATAATCCGGTGGCGTGTACACAAAAGCTGTACGTGAACTGTCGGTACTTTTCGAGTAAAATAGAATCCGACGTGTCTGTCCGTGCGGAACATCTTTGAGAGCATAAAAATCCTGGTCATGGGCTGGGATTTCGATACCACTGCCCCAGCGGCTTGCGCCAAAGAAATACAGGCTGTTTGGATCAGGCACGGCAGCGCCGTCAATCCACAACTGATAATAGTGGAATCCTTCGTCCTGAGGATTGGAGTCGCCGGTCCAGACGCCATTTTCATCTTTAGTTAGGTCGTATTTTACCGCACTGATATCCAACTGAACTTTTTCCGCATCAGGTGCCGAAATCTGGGCACGTACTCTACCCTCTGAATTTACCTGGGGATATTCTCTGCCCGGTTGATTGGTAGAAGCGGGCTTGAAGTCTTCCTTAGTTGCCGGTTGTTCTGTCTGCGCCTGGCATAATGAACCTGAAATAAACATTAATAAAATAGCTAAAATACTTACACCTTGTTTCATTTTAATCTCCTTTAGTTTTTAAACAGAAGTTGGGCAAACTCATGCAAACTGCGCCGCCAGCTTTGCCATTCATGAGCAGTATTCGGCGAAACATAAAAATGTGCATTTATGCCAGCTTCTTTTAGCGCTTCAGTATTGGCTTTGGGATCACCGCCAAAACCCATTCTACGATTACAAGTTTATTTTTTTCTTTGAAGCCGGGTGAATTGTTTAGATCTTCCACACTGATACTGCCACCGCTGAAAATACCCACCTGAGAGAATATATCGGGATTAGCCAGGGTGATGGCCCGGGTTTGCATACCGCCCATGGATAGCCCAGCCATAGCGCGGTGTTCCTGATCAGCTATGGTACGATAGTTTGCATCTATCATCGGTATAATATCCTGTAAAAGAGTATTCATAAAACCATCAGCCCATCCTTTAGGAGGCCATGGGCCCGCAGGACGTTCACCGGGTTTTGGTCTGGGAGTATTTTTCGGCCAGCGCCAGGTACCGTTATCCATGACGATAATAAAAGGCTTGGCTTTACCGGCTGCTATCAAATTATCCATAATAAGGTTTGTTCTTCCCTGACCCGGCCAACCGGTTTCATCTTCGCCGCCGCCATGCTGTAAGTACAAAACGGGATAGCGTTTGGTAGCGTCTTTTTCGTAACCGGGAGGTGTGTATACAAAACATCGACGCATTTCATCATAATTTTTTGAAAAATATATTTGTTCTATAATCTGACCATGCGGTACGTTTGTCAGAGCATAAAACTCCTGATCTTTAGCAGGAATCTCAATTCCGCTTCCCCATCGGCTGGCGCCGTAAAAATAAAGACTATTTGGATCGGGAACTGCTGCTCCGTCAATCCATAACTGGTAATAATGGAATCCTTCATCTTGGGGATTAGAGTCACCGGTCCAGACTCCATTTTCATCTTTTTTCAGATCATATTTTACAGCGCTAATATCCAACTGAACTCTTTTTGCCTCAGGTGCTGAAATTTGCGCACGCACCCGGCCCTCGGAATTCACTTTTGGAAATTCTTTGCCCGGCTGGTTTGTAGTCGCAGGTTTGAAATCTTCCACTGCACCAGAATCAGCAAAGTTTAATTGAGCAAAACAGATCCCGCATGTTAACAGGATCAATAATAAAATAAAAGAATACTTGTACAGCATTTGATAACCTCCTTTAATGATGTTGTTAATACTATATCTATACTAAAACTAATTTTCTTTGTTTAATCCTTAAACAGAAGTGGTGCAAATTCCCGCAGGCTTCGTCTCCAGGATTGCCATTCATGGGCAGTATTCGGTGAAACATAGGATACTGATTTTATCCCTGCCTGCTGCAGTGCATCCGCAGCTTCTTTAACACCAGCAGCGCCGCGTTCGCGACTGCCATAACTCATAAAAACGAGTTTAACCTTTGATTTGTCGGTAATATCCGCCGGGGCAATAGTACCTCCGCTAAAGATGCCAATATAGGCAAACTTATCGAGATTGGCCAAAGTGACTGCCCGGGTTACCATTCCCCCCATCGATAAGCCTGACATCGCACGATTCTGGTTATCGCTTAAAGTTCTGAAATTACTGTCAATAAAGGGAATGAGATCGTTGGTCATAACTTCTTTATACGTATCAAATGTAAAAAACATACGGGGACGTGGGCTTGGAGCAGTCTGCCCACTCTGGGGTGCTCGTCTTGGCAGACGCCGCATTGGAGGAACTTCACCGGGTTTCAAAGCAGCGCTGGTTTCCATAACAACTATAAATGGTTTGGCTTTACCTTCAGCAATCAGGTTGTCAAGTATTACATTTGTACGACCCATTTCAAACCAAACCCGCTGATCTTCACCGCCGCCATGCTGAAGATAAAGAACCGGGTACCGAATTGTCATATCCATATCATATCCTGGAGGGGTATATATATAAATTTGACGCCAGGAATCTGTTGTTTTAGAGA
>JARRPN010000369.1:0-2325 GCA_037382875.1 Calditrichaceae bacterium
CCGAAGAGATTAAAAATATTTCTATACAGATAAAAGCTCAGCTTGATATTGAAGTTATAGAAATTGATGAGCGATTGACGACTAAGATGGCAGAACAGGCATTTCATGCCGTTGGCAAAAAACCAAGTAAAAATAGAAATATAATAGATCAGGTTGCTGCAGTATATATACTACAGTCATATCTAGATCGTTTGAACTAATATGCAAGGAGCATGATTAATGGTAATCATAATGGGGCATGATGCTACTAAACAACAGATCGAAGACATATCAAAAAAATTACATGATCTCGGATTTAATGTACATCAATCAACCGGTATAGATCATACACTTTTAGGTGTAATCGGTGATGTGTCTAAATTGGATCCTCGTGATATGCAAATACTGCCGGGTGTGGCAGAAGCGTATAAAATAACGGCACCCTATAAATTGGTCAGTCGTGAATTTCAGCATGAGGATACAATTATTGATATAAAGGGAACGAAAATTGGCGGGGATGAAGTCGTGATGATGGCTGGGCCCTGTTCAATTGAGTCTAAAGAACAGATGATGACGATTGCAGAGATTGTATCCAACGCGGGAGCAAAATTTTTACGAGGCGGCGCATTTAAACCACGCACATCACCCTATGCATTTCAGGGATTGGGTGAGGAAGGATTAAAAATTATCCGTGAAGCTGCTGATAAATTTAATATGCTGGTCATTACAGAAGTCATGGACCGGGAACAAATTCCCCTTGTAAGTGAATACACGGATATAATGCAAATTGGTGCCCGCAACATCCAGAATTTTACATTAATCCGAGCTATGGGAAATATTGATAAACCTATCTTCTTAAAACGTGGGATATCATCAACCATTAAGGAATGGCTAATGTCTGCAGAATATATCCTGTCTGGTGGCAATAGAAATGTCATGTTATATGAACGATTGGTATTGCACTCAAATCCATAGTGTTTCTTGTATAGGTTTCAAAAGTACGAATACCGCGTTCTAAAGTAATTCCAATGGCCAGGGCTGCAGTTGCGGCCGGTACTGATGGTCTCATGGTAGAAGTTCATCATGATCCGGAGCATGCCATGTCGGATGGCGCCCAGTCGTTATTACCGGATCAATTTAGAGATTTAATGAAACAAATACGTGAAATTGCAAAAGTAATTGGCAGAAATATTGCTGAGCCAAAAGGCTAATCAATAGAATGAAAATTATCATCTCGGGTCTGGGATTAATGGGTGCATCACTGGCGATGGCTTTAAAACAGAACGTCAGTGATATATTTATTTACGGGTATGATCTGCCGGAAATAATGGATAAAGCTTTATCATTAAAAATTATTGATCAAAAGATTGATGATTGGCCGGCAGGTATTAATGACTCCGAAATTATATTTTTAGCAACACCACTGAGGATAATTAAGCAGCATTTAGACGATCTGTCTGATTGTGTTGATTCGAATACAATTGTGACTGACCTGGGAAGTACCAAATTAGAGTTGGCGAATCACTGCCGAAAAATAAATTTCCAAGGCATCTATGTCGGTGGACATCCAATGACAGGTGCCGAAAAAAGCGGAATAAATGCTGCTAATCCCCTTCTTTATGAGAATGCTGTATATATTTTAACAGATGATACGGTCAATCAATCTGATATCGTTAAAAACAAATTAATACCTTTATTGTCAGCTATTAAGGCAAGATTACTGGTTTTGGATCCTGAAACACACGATCGCATTTTGGCTGCTATCAGTCATTTACCGCAGATTATAGCAGTCGCCCTGATAAATCTGGTTGGACCTAAAAATAGCGAGAATTCACCCTATTTTGAATTGGCTGCAGGAGGTTTTCGAGATATTACACGTATCGCCTCCGGTTCGGTTGATATCTGGCAGGATATCTTTAACTCGAATCAAGAAAATGTATATCAAACCATTGATGAAATAAAAACGATTTTATCTGACATGCAGAAGAATTTAGGATCGTTATCTTCAGTTATGAGTAGCGCCAGTAATTATCGAAACCAATTGCCTAAAAAATCAAAAGGATTTTTATCGCCGCTTACTGATGTGCTCGTATATGTAAATGACCAGGTCGGGGTTGTTGCTAAGATTGCGAATGCGCTTACTGACAAAAAAGTGGATATACGTGATATTGAATTATTAAAAATCCGTGAAAAAGAAGGTGGAGTTTTTCGCCTTTCATTTGGTAGCAGAAGTGAAGCGCAGGAAGCGATTACTATTTTAAATGCGATTGGTTATCAGGCTCTAATACGGGAGTAAAATTATGACAAATTTAAAAGTCGCTGTAGTAGGTGCAGGGAGTATCTCAC
>JARRPN010000369.1:2361-6196 GCA_037382875.1 Calditrichaceae bacterium
GGCCATTTGTGATAAAGATAAGAGTAAAGTGAATGTTCTTTCTGAAAAATATAATATCCCTAAATGGTATTATACCATTGAAGACCTGGTCAAGAATGAAACTTTGGATGCAATTCATATTTGTACAACTAATATGTATCATTTCCCCATGAGTTATCTTGCATTAAAAAAAGGTGTTCATGTATTCGTTGAAAAACCCATTGCCATTAATGCCGAAGATGCCGCTAAAATTGCGGCAATAGCTAAGGAAAAAAGACGAAATGTCATGGTGGGTATGCATAATCGATTTCGTGATGATGTTAAAACTTTGCATGAGTTGATTAAGAATGATGAATTAGGTGATATCTATTACATTAAAGCAGGCTGGTTAAAAAGCTGGTCTAAAAATATGGTTCAGCCCTGGGTCAGAAAACGTAATTATGCTGGAGGTGGTGTTTTACTTGATATCGGCAGTCAACTCATTGACTTGGCTCTTTTTCTGTTGGGATTACCTAAAATTAGATCTGTAAGAATGTACGATTATACCATTGATCCTAATGCGGAAGTAGAAGAAGCTGCTTTGGCCGTTATCGAAACAGAAGCACATACATCTATCACGATTGAGATTAGTTGGCGAATGCACATGGAAAATGATATGATATACACCCATTTATTTGGGAAAATAGGGTCGGCTTATTTGAATCCCTTACGGATCCATAAAGAATTGCATGGCAATTTAGTAAATGTAACTCCGATTTTAGCTGAAAAAATTTCAGATCGATATAAAAAAGCTTATGAGTCTGAAATTAAACATTTTTATAAGGTTATCCGTAAACAGGAAGAAAATTTATCATCAGCAAAAGATGCGGTTTATGTGATGCATTTAGGCAAAAAGGAATACTGTTGATAAATACTTGCAATGAAACCTTTAACTCTCTAATTTTGCAGCCGTGATTTTGCGATTTACTGTAGTCTTTATCAGTCTGTTTTTTAGTGTAAATGTATTTGGTCAGGTAAATACCAATCAACAGATTGCTGAGATTAAAACGATCGGGGTATTGGATTCTATAGCATCTAAATTACCCGATAGCCTGAAAACAGTTGCGCTTGAAATAAATTTAGATGGCCGGGATATTAAATCATTTCTGCTGAATCAGTTCGCTCAGTATTTCGCCGGGAAGAATATTATGGTCAGCCTGGATTTAGCGAGCTATAAAGTTGTCTTTGAAAATTTTGATATCATGACGGAATATCAGGAAACAAAAAAAGGCATGTTGGGGCTGAGTAGTAATATCAAAAGACAAATGATATTTAATATAAATGGATTTATAGTGAATAATACGGGTAAAGATATTGTGGATACATTTCGCTATAATTCCATTTACGATGATGTTGTAAAGTCATCTGATTTGAACCTGATCGAAAACAGCAAATATAATTTTTGTCATGGCAAGATGATTAAAGCTTCGAGCTGGACAAAATATATTGAGCCGGGAATTGTAATTTCTACCGTTGCTGGTGTTGTATTTTTGTTATTTACAATGCGTTTTTAATTATGATTGAACTAAGTTGAATTTTGATCGTTATATGATGCATTAATTTCAGGATTTGTAATTTGAAAATTGGAATTCATGTGAACCTTCGCGTGATTATAGGATTAGGAGATTAGAGTTGTATAAATATTTATTTTACCTGCTTGTGATTGTATTGTTTGTGAGTTGTGCCGGGAATAAACCTCAACCAGATTGGACAGCTTCCCAATATTTCCAATATGCAAAAGAAAAATTTGATGGTGAAGATTATTATGAAGCTTCTAATGAATTTACTGTGATTGTATTACGCTATGCGGGCAGTACGGTTGCAGATAGCGCTCAACTCTATCTCGGAGATTGTCATTTCAACATGGAAGAGTACATCATTGCTGCAGCCGAATATGAAAAGTTGATCAATTATATGGGCAGAAGTCCATTGGTACCTGATGCTCAGTTTAAACTCGGTGAAAGCTACTTCCAGTTATCACCCAGACCTCCATTAGATCAGAATTACACAGAGAAAGCAATCCGTGCATTTCAAAATTTTATTGAAGATAATCCGACAAATGAATTGAAGGAAAAAGCTGAAAAAAGAATAACAGAATGCCGGGAAAAGCTGGCTAAAAAGCAATACAGTAATGCAGAAAATTATCGTAAGATGAGAGAGTATGATGCTGCCATTATTTACTATTCGATTGTGACTGATGAATATTATGATACTGCTTTAGCTGATGATGCTCTCATCGGTAAAATGAAAGTTCACAAGGAATTGAAAGATTTTAAGTCAGTCAAAGCGGATTATGTAAAATTTAAAGAACTGTTTCCTCAAAGTGATTTAACTGAAGAAGCTGATGAAGTTTTAGCCTCTTTACCGGAAGAATATCTAACCACAGAGAATTAATTTGGGTCAGAAAAAGAGAATTGGTCTCTTTGGCGGAACCTTCGATCCTGTTCATTTAGGGCATACAATTGTCGCTGAGTGGATGCAGTCTAAACTTAATCTTGACGAAGTTCATTTTATTCCAAATTATATCCATCCCTTTGCTAAACGTGAAGATATATTAAATTCTGCGCATCGTTTAAAAATGCTGGAACTGGCCGTTGCAGGTTATCCTGATTTTAAAATTTGCCGTTTTGAAATTGATAGAAATGAAATTTCTTATAGTATCGATACCATACGTTACTTTCAGAAACAATTCCCGGATCATTCAATTTACTATCTTATAGGTGCCGATAATATCAATGAATTTGATTATTGGAAAGAAGCTGATGAAATATTTAATCTGGCAAAAGTCGTTGTGCATAATCGAAAAAGTGATGACATCAATATACCAGATCAATTTGAATATATTGAAAGCCCATTGATAGAAATTTCATCTTCGCAGATTCGTAAGCATATCAAAAAAGGCCTGCCTTATCATAGTTTTCTTCATCCGGATGTTTATGAATATATCGAACAACATAAACTCTATAGGTGAATCTACTTTGAGCATTCCGTGTATTTATTAAGCTCAAGCCATTTGCAATAAAAATTAAAAAATAGTAGATTTTTGTTTCTCGAATTTGTAAAAAGTATATAGAATTTATTAGTCTGAAAGGGTAAAACGATTTGTTTTTAGGCAAAGTTGTTGGTACCGTATGGTCTACGAAAAAAACAGATAATCTGGAAAATCTGCGTTTTCTGATTGTCAATCCGATCAATCTAAAGCACAAGCCCTTTTCAGATATTGTAATAGTAGCGGACGTATTAGGTGCCGGTGTCGGTGAGACAGTTATTTGTGCTTATGGACATGCCGCTCGCCAGGCGATCTGCCCGGTAAATCCATCTAAATTGAGTATTGAGGCAGCGGTGGTTGGTATTGTTGATCGAATGGATATACCCGGAGAAAATGGTTCGGATGGATTAGAAAAACATCCTGATAGTTAGTTTAATCATAAAATGATTTTATTTGAAAAAAACCATGAATCATTTAGATGAAAAAGATATCCGTCAACTTACGGAAGAAACTGTTAAACAACTGGGGGACAGTGCATCTCCCGAGCTGGTTGAAAGTATAGTTAAAGAGGCTATTAACCGATTCAACTCCAAAACGAATTCATCATCTGTTGATACCAGCCCATTAAAAAGGGCAGTATTACAGCAGTCACGCAATCGAATTATTGTTACAGCCTTTGGTAAAAATCGCGTAGGTATTTTAGCGGGATTAACCGGTATTTTGGCTAAACATAAGTGTGATATTTTAGATCTTACTCAAAAACTTCTGCAAGAATTTTTTACTATTATGATTTTAGTCGATATAAATAATAGTCCGGTGGATTTTGAT
>JARRPN010000370.1:0-3033 GCA_037382875.1 Calditrichaceae bacterium
AAGGGTCATTTCGCCAAGGCCTATTAATACATCACGCAACCGGGTCATTTGATTTAAGAAACCTTCTGGATTTTTATCATCGATATATATCTGAAGATAACGCGGCATTAAATG
Source organism: Calditrichaceae bacterium (assembly GCA_037382875.1). Taxonomy (GTDB): domain Bacteria; phylum Calditrichota; class Calditrichia; order Calditrichales; family Calditrichaceae; genus JAFGKZ01. The sequence continues at coordinate 115 of JARRPN010000370.1, forward strand.
TCTTGCACTCCAGTAACCTATTTCAAGAAAACGGGATTCTTCATTGTCCAGCAATTCTGTTTTTATCAGATCATCCAGGGTACCCAAGAGAATTTCAGGATAGTCTTTGGATATACCAATAGGTTGATTCAGAGGACCCTCCCGATCCGGATTAATACGGCTGACAATATCTTTTAATTTATTTCTATCAAATGTGCTTTCTATATAATCAAACCGTGTAAGAATTACTAAACCTTTGATTCCAATCATCATTATCCTCGTTAATTTTTGTTTAATTATTTTTTCTTATATGTAGCTAATACTTTTGTCAATTCATCCTGATTAATATTCGTATACACGCCCTGAATAAAATCTTTAGGTCCTCCGCCTTTTAAAGTAAAATTATTTCCCTGTTCCCTGATAAACTGACTGGCATTAAAGTTATTATTTTCCGGAACACGCAAACTGAAACGTCCATTTCCGTAAATAAAATTTATCTTATTATAGTCGTTGGCTAAAAATTTACTTACCTCTTTAATATCTTCAAAATTTCCATCATTATAATTAAAAACTATCAATTCGTTTTCAGCTTCTGTATTCTTTAGTATTTCATTAACAAGGTATTGGATGTAATATTTTTTTAATTGATTGTTTTCTTTCTTATAACTGGCAAGATCTTCAAGAAGCATATTTAATTTATCCGGAAACTGAGCTGGATCGGTTTGCAGAGTCTCTTTCATCTGATTTGTAACTATATGGAGCTGAGCAAAATATTTGTATGCTGATTCGCCGGTTACAAATTTCAATCGGGCATGGCCGCGAATTTTTTCCGTACCAAGATATTTAATCAGACCAATTTCCGATGTATTATTGACATGAGTACCCCCGCAGGCTGAAAAATCTATCCCATTAATTTCCACAATGCGTAATTCATCCCAATTCCCGGCTGGTTTACGCAATGGAAGTTTTTCTGCCTTTTTACGATCCGTAATAAACGTTTTTATAGCAATCGCTTTCCGAATGAGCTGATTGGCCTCATCCTCAACTTTATTCATCAGTTCATCATTGGGAAATCCCCCTTCAACTTCGATCATCGTATAATTTTCACCAAGATGTACTGAAACTGTTTTTAAGCCGTTTTCCCATAACACATGTGAGAGCAAATGCTGGCCGCTGTGCTGCTGCATATTTCCGTAGCGAAAAAACCAATCAATTTCAACCTGTACTTCGTCATTTTCTTTTAGGGCAGCATTTTTATTAACACAGTGCCAGATGATACCTTCGTCTTCCAAAATAGCCTGTAATTCATTACCTGCAATCTGACCTTTATCCGGCAACTGCCCACCCCCACCAGGATAAAATAAATTCCGGTCCAGTTGCAGCCATAGTCCCTTATCATCTGTTTTTTCTTTTAAGATCCGCGCTGTACTTTCCCGCTGATAACTGTTTCTATAATATAATTTATCACTCATTAAAGTAATTCTCACCAATTCACAAAACACCCAAAGATGATTTCCGATATTGATTTTGTGGCTAATTATCTATTGACATATTTTTTTCTACGATTTGTTGGTGATGGCCCACTTCCTTCAAAACCAGATTAGCCAGCTTCAATGCTTCCAGCCCATCCTTAGCGGTAACAGCAGGTTCAAGATCATTTTTAATACATTCAACAAATTTGGCTAATTCCATTTTTAATGGATTCACATTTTTACGTTCGAGACGGTTATATTTGATGTCTCTTTTGTTGGCACCTTCCTCGAGCTGTCCCAGTGATATGGCAAGTGTACCATCACGGAAAGGTTCCTGATTTTCGCCGGGTATATAAAAAATCTCTGAAAAACCTTCACTGAAATCCATAGAGATATAAGCATTTTTCTGGAATATACGCATCTTCCGCATTTTCTTGGCGGAGAGTCGGCTGGCTGTAATATTAGCTACACATCCGTTTTCAAATTCAATGCTCAAAAGGATTTCTACGATAATACCGCGTATACGGCGGGGATAAAAAACAGTGTCCGCAACATCTCCGCTTCACTTGCCACGCTTATTAAGCGCTTTGATGATCTGCTTCCCAAAATAAAACAGTCGGTGGACGGCTTTGCCTTCAGGGTCAGCACGCTTTCACCGGACAAACTCGCGGCAGAGGCCGAAACCGTGCGGGCGGATGTTAACTCATTGTTACAACTGTATTTTGCGGTTAACCGGGTCGCGGACAATATACAAAGTATTAACGAAAGCATAAAAAAACGCTACAACAAGGCAAAAGGTGATTACCACCTGTATTATCTCTACCGTGTTATCCACGGCAGGGACTATAGTGATCACACCGAGGGCATCCTGTATACTATCCAGCGGCAGTGGGAGCAGTACGTGACCATACTCGCCGACAGAATCAATCATGTGGCCGAACCGATCTATGTTAATGCCAAACAACAGTTTCAAAGCAAAGATTTTGCCCGGGCCGCTAAGGACTTCGAACGCGTGTATACACTGTATTTGTGGCAGGTAAAATATTCCGCGCAATGGATGTTCGTTATTTTAAATAGGGATAAAAAAACGCTTAATAATGAGGAGTGGGCAAGGATTAAACCGCGGGTGCCCGAATTTCTGCAGGCGCAGGAACGGGCAAAAGAGGCCAGGTCCTACATACGTCTGATTGCTTTCAACGATCAAAAACAGAAATATTTAACCCAACCGCCGCAAACGGATGCAGAGCTTGAAACCTACCGCGCTGAAATACGACAAACCGTTACGGATGTGCAAAGCCTGGCTGTCACCTGGCAGAAGCAGGTGAAGTATCTTGATGAAATAAACAAAAACGGCTATTCGATCGGTGATGCCGGTTCTTCGGCCCGGGATATGCTTGCCAAGGTGGAAGAGGTTTCGGGTACGTATCAGGACCTGGAAAAAAATGCCATCAGGGTAATGTTGGAGGCG
>JARRPN010000371.1:0-2951 GCA_037382875.1 Calditrichaceae bacterium
TAATGGCGGACTCAAGGATTTTGATGATGAGTTTGATAATAATGGTGAGTTGGAAGGCTATAAAGTTGATTTAAACGAAGGAGGTTTAAGAGTCCCTTGTATAGCCTATTGGCCGGGTATAATTGAAGCAGGTACAACATCTGATGAACTCTTTGCATTCTGGGATTTTATGCCTACTTTCGCTGAACTTGCCGGAATTAAACCACCATCACCAATAGACGGCGTATCTTTTGTACCCATAATAGCAGATAAAGGAGAACAGAAAACACATTCTTATCTCTTTTTCAACTATGAAGATAAAAATCATTACATCGTTCGAAATATAAATGAGAAAAGAAATGATGATGAAATTATTAAAGAAGCATTAACAGACGTTGTTGTTCCAACATTTTCAAAGAAATAAACATTAAGCTAAATTCATGATATTAGCGATAATATTATAATACGACTGTAATTCAGGAGAAGAGTATGGCAAAAATATCTATTAAAGGACAATTAGATTCTGTTGAAGAATTTGAACGAACACCTGTCCCTGAAAAGCATTGGAAAGGGTGGGGAAGTTTTATTGGAATGTATGCAGGTGAGCACACCGCTGGTACGGAGTTTGTTATAGGACCATTGTTTGTTGCGCATGGTGTATCTGCCAGTAATTTGATTCTTGGTTTGCTATTGGGAAATCTACTAGCCGTTCTAAGCTGGGCATTTATAACAGGTCCTATTGCTACCAATAAAAGAATTACTCTTTATTATTTACTTGAAAAAATTGGCGGATCAAAACTTACATCAATCTATAATGTAGTAAATGCACTTATGTTTTGTTTTCTTGCTGGTTCAATGATTGCAGTGTCGGCAACGGCTGTTGGTATTCCTTTTAATATGTCTATGCCTTCTTTAAATGATTTTTATCCGAATAGTATTAGCTGGGTCGTAATTGTTCTATCTGTAGGCATAGTGACCACACTTGTTGCAATGTTTGGTTATAATCAAATCTCAAAATTTGCTAATATCGCTGCTCCATGGATGATAATGATATTTATTGCAGCAGCAGTTGCTGTTTTACCGGATTTGGGTGTGCATTCTGTATCGGATTTTTGGACAAAAGCGAATGATACTATTTGGAAAGGGGTACCGCTTGAAGGACAGAGTAAATTCACTTTCTGGCATGTTTTATTTTTTGCCTGGTTTGTTAATATGGCGATGCATATCGGCATGGCTGATCTTTCTATTTTGCGTTATGCCAAAAAATGGTATTATGGTCTGTCTTCTGCAACAGGTATGTATTTGGGACACTATATCGCATGGTTGGCATCCGGAATTTTATATTCGCTTTTTCTTTTAGAATCTTCAGGTAGTACACAATTTGCTCCTGGTCCCGTTGCTTTTCGTGCGGCTGGTCTTGCCGGAGCATTGTGTGTTGTGATAGCCGGATGGACAACAGCCAATCCAACAATATACAGAGCCGGATTAGCTCTACAGGCCATTAAACCCACCTGGCACACATGGAAGGTAACGGCAGTTGTTGGCGGAATAACAACCATAGCAGCTCTTTTTCCAGCACTGGTTATGATGTTGTTGGAATTTGTCGCTTTATATGGCTTGATTTTGATGCCGATGGGAGCAGTAATTCTGATGGATGTTTACATGATCCCCAGGATGGGTTTAAAATCCAATTATGCGGAAACTTTTAATAAACATTTCAATATTGCCGCTGCGCTGGCCTGGGTACTGACACTAGGCTTCAGTGTTTATCTCAATCTGTTTTTTGGAGTCGAAGTATTTTTCCTTGGTTTGCCAGGATGGTTTGTCGCTTCGTTAGTATATATTGCGTTTAGCTGGATAACCCAGAAATCAAAAATCCGGATATCATAAGGAGTTGCATTATGTCTAGAATGATATTAAAAATTGTTTCATATATCGGTTTAATTTTAACACTGATTCCTTCATTTTTAGTTTTTTCTAAAGTTATTGAATTGGATACTAATAAATATCTCATGCTTTTCGGTACATTGCTCTGGTTCGGATGCGCTCCTTTTTGGATCAATAAAACTAAGAAAGCGGATTAACTATTAATTATATTGCATGAGAAAATAAATTCTGATAAAAAATATTCTTTATTTATTTCCAACGTTGGAGGCATTTATGAAAAATATTATAACAATATGTTTGATTTTTATTTTTATTGCTATTTCCAGTGCTCAAATAAATGACGCTGATGAAGCTGTGATACGAAGAGTGGCTGATTATATTATTAATCATACGGAGTTTGCATTTGTAGGTGAAACGAATAGGACAACTTATAAAACCACAGATGAAATTCCGGATGATGTAGAAGTAAGATTTAAAAGTAGCTTTGGAGAGTGGCATTACACAATGGGCGTGCTCAATATGGCAATGGTGAATTTAAGTAAATTCCTTAACGAGGATAAATATTTTGATTTTGCTGCTGAGCATATTGCCTTCGGTTTTGATAATTATAAATTTTTCCAAAATAGATTTAATCATGACCGACAGCACTATAGATATCCATTTGGTCAGTTGTGGACCATGAAAGAATTGGATGATTTTGGAGCAATGGGAGCAAGTATCATCGATATATATGAAAAGGTTAAAAGACAGGATTACAAGGAATATATAGAAAATGGAGCCAAACGTATATCAAAGGGACAGGAACGGCTTGAAGATGGAACATTGGTTCGTACTTTCCCCCATAAAATGACATTATGGGCGGATGATTTGTATATGAGTGTACCATTTCTGGTTCGGTTGGGAAGATTTACCGGAGATAATAAATATTATGATGATGCAATTCATCAAGTCCTTAAATTTTCAGATTACCTGTGGGATGAATCTGAGGATCTGTATTGGCATTGCTATTACAGCGATCTGAAAAGAAATGGTGTGGCACACTGGGGCAGATGCAATGGCTGGGTTATGATGGCGCAAGTGCATTT
>JARRPN010000371.1:2979-7255 GCA_037382875.1 Calditrichaceae bacterium
ACAAATTTTGGGAATTGCTAAGTATCAGGGGCCTGATGGCTTATGGCATCAGATTTTAGACAGGACAGATTCATATACGGAGTCTTCTTGTTCAGCAATGTTTGTATATGGAATTGCCCGGGCAGTAAATGAAGGATGGATTGATAAAAGATACAGTTCCATTGCAGTGAGAGGTTGGAACGGATTGATAAATGAAAAAATTCTGCCTGATGGCCGGGTAAAAGATATTTGTGTCGGGACCGGTATCGAAGATGATATGGTGTTCTATTACCATCGACCAGCCCGAGTAAATGAGAAACATGGTCTTGGGGCTGTAATTGATGCAGGCATAGAGATTATCAGATTAAAAAACTTAAATTCGAAAATAAATAATGATCTTTAGTCTACATCAAAGATGGTAAAATTTTTACTGGTTTTATTAATACTTAATTTAGCTTTTACATTTTCTAAAGATTCACACGATACTGAAAATGTACATCTCATGTTTGATTTTGGAAATGGTGATGTCGAACAGGGATATGTTCAGGTTGTGCCATCAATGAATTATACAGCAAATCGTGGATTTGGGTTTTTAACTGATTCTGTTATCTCATCAGTAAAGCGGGATGGTGATGATGCTCTTAAAAGCGATTTCTGTACAACAAAAGATCCATTCATTTTTGCCGTTGATGTGCCTGAGGGTAATTATGATATCTTCGTCACTTTGGGCGATTATGAAGGTAATAGCCTGACAACTATCAAGGCAGAATCACGCCGTTTAATGCTTGAGAAGATTAGTACTGCGCCCGGTGAGTTTAAAAAAGTTGTATTTACTACCAATGTTCGTTATAGACAAATTGATAGTGTTACATCGGTTAGACTGAAACCACGGGAATTAAACCATTTTAACTGGGATAAACGACTTTCTATAGAATTTAATGATCAACATCCGTGTATATGTGCCGTCGAAATATTGCCTGCAGAAAATCCTGTTACGATTTTTCTGGCTGGAAATTCCACCGTTACCGATCAAAAAGATGAACCCTGGGCGTCCTGGGGACAGATGTTGCCCCGTTTCTTTATACCTCAAAAAGTTGTAGTGGCAAATCATGCTGAGAGCGGAGAAGCTTTAAAAAGCTTTATAGGTGAAAATCGTCTAAAAAAAGTTTTAACAACGATTAAATCAGGTGATTACCTGTTTATACAGTTTTGCCACAATGATCAAAAGCCCCAAAGTTCGGCCTATGTGGAACCTTATACAGGGTATAAAAAATATTTAAAGCTTTTCATAAATAAGGCACGTCAACATGGCGCAAAACCGGTGTTGATAACGCCCATGTACCGACAAACGGCGAAGGAGGAAAATGTTCCATTAATTGATTTGTTTAAAATGAGTGGTGACCTGTTTGAATCCCTGGGTATTGAAGGATCAAAAAAGGCATTTGTACACTTTCCTGCAGGAAGTTTTCCCGGACAGAATGAAGCACTTAATGATAACACACATTTCAACAATTACGGTGCTTATGAGCTGGCTAAATGTGTTATTGAAGGCATTAAATCAAGTGATCTGGAATTGAAGAAATATCTTGTTGATGATTTACAGACTTTCGATCCGAACCATCCGGATTCGTTTGATAACTGGGAATTTCCGATTAGCCCACCAATCATGCAACACTAATAAAAGCAGGATGTAATTTTTTAATATTTTTTTAGATTTGGGGATGTTATGAAGTTAGTTTTATTTAATATATTTATTTTCTTGCTTGTTACATTTTCTTTTTCATCACAAATATTTGTTGCACCCGACGGTAATGATACAAATCCTGGTACAATAGATGAACCTGTTGAATCTATTCAGCAAGCTCAGACCTTCGTTAGTCCAGGAGATACGGTTTATATTCGCGGCGGATTATACAAAGTACGGGAGAACCAGATTTCCATTGTTCAACAGAGCCTTTTTGCTTGTATCAGTTACCTTGATGAAAGTGGTCAGCCCGGGAAAACTATAAAATACTGGGCTTATCCAGACGAAACACCTGTTTTTGACTTTTCCGCGGTCAAACCTGCAAATCAAAGAGTGGTAGGTATCTGGATGGCCGGAAGTTATATTCATCTCAAAGGACTTGAAATGACCGGTATTCAGGTAACTATTACAGAACACACCGAGTCTTATTGCATTTACAGTCGAGGGAACAACAATATCTTTGAACAAATCAGCATGCATGATAATGTAGGCACCGGCCTGCGACATTATAGGGGTGGCGGTAATTTATTTTTAAATTGTGATTCTTATCGGAATTGGGATAACGTATCTGAAGATCGGCTCGGTAGTAATAATGATGGTTTTGGTTGCCATCCGGATCCTGGTAGTACAGGTAATGTTTTTAAAGGATGTCGTGCCTGGTTTAACAGTGATGATGGATTTGATATTATTCGTGCTGATGAATCCGTTGTCTTTGATAGTTGTTGGGCATTTTATAACGGATATTCGCCTTCTTTTCAAAGTCTGGGGGACGGTAATGGTTTTAAAGCCGGCGGATACGCTCACGATACGGCGGATAAAATACCCGATCCTGTTCCAAGAAATACCATCCAGTTTTGTATTGCCGTGCGTAACAAAGCTAATGGCTTTTATTCAAATCACCATTTAGCCGGTAATGACTGGTATAATAATTCGGCTTATCAAAATTATAATAATTTCAATATGTTAAACCGCCCGAGCCGTGATGATACAGAAAATATTGATGGCGATGGTTACGACCATGTGTTAAAAAACAATCTGAGTTACAAGCCTAGGAATTTTTTAAAAACTCATATAACTAATATTGATACAGCCCTGAATATAATGGATCATAACTCTTTCGATTTACCCCTAACCTTAGCAGATGGCGATTTTATAAGTCTTGATATGGATTTACTGACGTCGCCACGAAAAGAGGACGGTAGCTTGCCGGATATTGACTTTATGCGTCCAATAGGGAATAGTTCAATAGTAGATGCAGGTGTGGATATTGGCTTTCCATTTCTGGATGATGCACCCGATTTAGGAGCATTTGAGGTTATAAAAACTACTGATATTAATAAGTATGATGATTTGGTACCAGATAATTTTACTCTATTTCAGAATTATCCTAATCCGTTTAATCCGAAAACAACTATTAGATATGCGCTAAACCAACCTGCATATATAACTTTGGATGTTTATAACTTGGCAGGTCAAAAAGTAAAGACGCTTGCTCAACAATACCAGAAAGCAGGTGAATTTAGGGTACACTGGGACAGCAAGAATGAAATAGAGGAGCTGGTTTCGTCAGGAGTTTATTTCTATCGTTTTATAATCTCAAACTCATTAGGCTCTTATCAATTATATAAGAAGATGTTATTATTGAAGTGAAATTTTAAAATAATATTTACAGCATATAATACAAAGTCTTTAATAACATACGTTTGTATGTATAAATATGTATATGTTGCTTTATTTTTCTTTTTATTTTCGTTTACTTTCGTATAAATATTCTTCACTTTTCATTTTATATTTTGTATATTACTTTTGGCAAGGGTGAAATTCAAAGACAGTTACTCTGGTGGAATTTTTAAAAGTGGCAGTTTCTTCATCCTCGGCCCGAGCCCCGTTTCAAAGGCACAATCAGATACAGGAAAATAGACTGTAAATAAGTTAAAGATGAAATGCCATTAAGGTTTTTGATGAAAAATTCAACCAAATAATATTGGCAATGTTTCAGAAAAAGTCAGAATACAGACAATGACCTGACTTTAGTTTTCTATACCTGATGATCTAACATGAAATATATAATGAAAAAATTATCCTAGAGTACATGTTTATTGGAGACATGAATCTGTAGAGATTTCCAGTATATAACAATAGAAAGATCAAATATTACAATAGTAAGTTGAAGAATGAGTTAAAAGAAAGGAGGTTCTTTAAATTTTGGGACCTTATGGATTTTACGAGCAAAAATGTTTCTATGGTATGGATAATTGTTAAATGCAATAACCTTACAGACTACTAAATTAAAAATTAAAAAGTAGATGTAGTTCAACTAACAATTTAGGAGATGAAATGATAAGAAAGCTTTTTATAAGTTGTTATTTGATCCTGGTACTTCTTATGTTTATGAATGTTAACATAGGGTATGCAGCAGTTACTGGGAAAATCGCTGGTCAAATCGTCGATTCCCAAACAAAAGAACCATTGCCCGGCGTTAACATTCATAAACATAAGAAGTACCAGGATCAAATAACAACTTATAAAAAGCTTTCTTATCATTTCATCTCC
>JARRPN010000372.1:0-3011 GCA_037382875.1 Calditrichaceae bacterium
TACTGAAAGCTCAGGTTATTGAAGCACAGGCAAATTTCCAAAAGGCTGATGCTCAGTTACAGGAAGCGAAAGCTGACTACGATCGCAATAAAGCCTTATTTGATAAGGGATTAATCTCAGAAGCCGAATTTATGCCTTATAAAATAAACTTAAAAATCCAGCAGGCATCTTTAACCTCTTCAAAAGCTTCATTATTGCGGGCAGAACGGAATCTTAAATATGCGGTCGTCCGATCACCGATTGACGGCACCATAATTGAACGTAGCGTAGAAGAAGGTCAGACTGTAGCAGCCAGTCTTCAGGCGCCGACTCTATTTATTATAGCAGAAGATTTATCTAAAATGGAAATTCATGCCCAGGTGGACGAAAGCGATATCGGGCAGATTAAGCAGGGACAAAAAGCAGTCTTTGAAGTACAGGCTTATCTCGACAAAGAGTTCGAAGGCGTGGTTCGTCAGGTTAGGCTCCAGCCGGAAGTTGTACAGAATGTGGTCAATTATACGGTTATTGTTGATGCATCCAATCCGGACGACCTTTTACTGCCTGGTATGACAGCCACAATAGATTTTTTCGTTCAGGAATTAAAGGATGTGCTTGCAGTTCCAAATACAGCTTTTGGATTTCAACCCTCTGAAGATGTAATTACAGCATTTCGTGAACGGATGCAGAAACGATTTGCTGCACGGTCGGATTCTACTCAGAGACCAAGGTTTAATTCTGGATCACAAGGTGGTGGTTCTGGTTTTGGAATGGGTAATTTTAATCCCGAAGATTTTGGTTCTGTATGGTTTATGAATGATAATGGTGAACCGGATATGGCATTTTTCCGTAAGGGAAAAACCGATGGAAAATTCACTGAAATTCTTGGATCAAGAAACCTTAAGGAAGGTATGAAATTGATTACAGGGTATACCGATCCGTCAAAAGAAGCCGAAACAAATAATCAACAAAATTCCAGGAGAAGGTTCGGACCTCCAGGATTATTTTAGTAAACATGGATTAATTACATTATTACGTGATGGGATTATGAATAAAATTATAGAAACGAAACAGTTAACTAAAACATTTTACCTGGGCGATATAGCCGTACATGCTTTGCGGGGAATTGAGCTTTCTGTAGAAGTCGGTGAACTGGTTGCCATAATGGGGTCGTCCGGTTCCGGAAAATCAACTTTGATGAATTTGCTTGGTTGTCTGGATCAACCGACTTCGGGAGAATATTTTCTGGATGGGATTAATGTCAATTCGCTAAAGAAAGACGAGTATGCCGAAATCCGCAATCATAAAATAGGTTTCGTTTTCCAGGGATTTAATTTGTTACCCAGAACATCAGCGCTTGAAAATGTTGAATTGCCATTATTTTATGATAGAGCGCTTCGAATTAAAAATCCCAAACAGGCGGCAATTGAAGCACTGGAGCGTGTTGCTCTGGCTGAGCGATTGGATCATGAGCCAAGTCAATTATCTGGTGGTGAACAACAAAGAGTGGCTATTGCCAGAGCCCTGGTTAATCAACCTGCAATTATACTGGCCGATGAACCTACAGGAAATCTAGATTCAAGGACATCTTTAGATGTGATATCTGTATTTCAGGAATTAAATGATCAGGGTATAACCATAGTAATGGTTACACATGAACCGGATCTCATTCCTTATGCCAAGCGCGTCATAGAGATGCGTGACGGATTAATCAGAAAGGACTACCTTGTTGAAAATCGTCGGCAGGCAAAAGAAGATCTGAAAGATATGGTAATTCTGGAAGAAGAGATATAATAGATTATAAATTTAGACTGGATAAAATGTATGTTACAATTCAAAAATCTTATCAAAGTATCTATTAAGAGTATTTTAAAAAACCGTATGCGTAGTTTGCTGACTTCATTGGGTATTATTATTGGTGTTGGAGCAGTCATAGTGATGGTTGCTATTGGGGAAGGTGCTTCAGAAAGAATTAAAAATAATATTGCCTCCATGGGAACAGATTTATTAATGATTCGTTCCGGGGCCAGTCGGTTTGGCGGTGTCAGTCGTGGCGCCGGCAGTGCTGTCGGTTTTACACTTGAGGATGTGGAAAAAATTAAAGAACGGGCAACATTGGTCAAAGCCATTTCGCCTTTGGTACGTTCCGGGGGGCAGGTTATCGGTGGAGGGAATAATTGGAATACAAGTGTGGAAGGTGTTAATACAGACTATCAATACGTCAAGAACTGGACGGTTGAGTCGGGTGAATTTTTTACGGATCGTGATCTTCGTGGACGCAGAAAGGTATGTTTACTTGGCAAAACGGTTGCAGATGAATTATTTCCCAATTCAAATCCTGTCGGAGAACGCATTCGGATTCGTAACACACCATTCCAGGTGATTGGTGTGCTAAAGGCAAAAGGTCAAAGCGGGATGGGGCAGGATCAGGATGATGTGATCTTAGCACCGGCAACAACCGTTCTTTACCGCCTTAAAGGGGGCATTTATATTGATATGATTTTTGTAAGTGCCATTTCTTCTGATAAAATTTTTGATGCGGAAAAAGAACTTACTTCTATCCTGCGTGATATGCGCGGTATAAAAATCGGTGATGATGACGATTTCCGTATTTTTAATCAGGCTGAAATAACAGAAATGGCCTCTTCAACGACGGAAGTGCTAACGCTACTATTGGGGTCAATAGCAGCCGTTTCATTGTTGGTCGGAGGGATTGGTATCATGAATATTATGCTTGTATCGGTTACGGAACGTACGCGGGAAATAGGCATTCGATTATCAATCGGCGCCAGAGAGAAAGACATATTAACCCAGTTTCTTATCGAGTCGGTTCTGCTCAGTGCAATTGGAGGCATTATTGGGATTTTGCTGGCATTCTTAATTGGCTATTTATTGCAGGCATTTACTTCTCTGAATGTGGTTTTTACTGCTGATATCGTTCTGATTGCATTTTCATTCGCAGCGGCAGTCGGAATATTTTTTGGATTCTACCCGGCGCGTAAAGCGGCTAAACTCAATCCGATTGAAGCGTT
>JARRPN010000373.1:0-3009 GCA_037382875.1 Calditrichaceae bacterium
TTAGTACGCCTATCAAGATCTGCAAATACAAATTTACTATAATCAGATACTGAAGATTGGTGAATAGTTGATTCAGATGAAAATGGTGAAATTGAAACATCAACCTTGTTAGAATCAGAAAGAGCAGAAACTATTTCTTCCGATTTTTTTGTTTTTTGCCGTTCTGCTTGTTCTTTTTTAGCGTATGCGGTCTGCTCAATTGAAGTCGGTTTCAATTCAAAAGGATTTCTGAGTGTATATACATCCCAACCACCCTCAAGAAATGATACAAAAGCTAAGGTCTTACCATCTTTATCAAGTGATAATTGAAATGCCCCCGTTAATAAATTTGTAACGGGATACGATTTACTGCTATCCATATCAAGAATATAGATATTTGAAATCCCCGATTTCTCGCTCACATATAATAATTTTTTACCGTCAGGAGAAAATACCGGATCGGATTCACGATAATAAGTATCCGTAATTCGTGAAATTTGTTTACTTGAGTAGTTCACTATATAAAGATCGCTATTTTCATAATTGTGAGAGTTTAGATTAAAATCTTCAGGTAATTGATTTTTCGACAAATATGGTCCACGATCTGATACAAATGCTATACTTTCACCATCATTATTCCAAGCCGGATAAGAATCACTAAAACGATCATCTGTAATCTGAACCAATGAATCTTCATCAATCTTAAAAACATATATATCACTTTGGCCATCCAGATTACCAACAAAGGCAATTTTATCGCCTTTTGGGGACCAGGCTGCAGAAAAAATTCCATCAAGATCAAACTTGTATTGATCAATATCATCAGTTTCAACATCTATAATATAAAGTGCATCCTGATCACCCGCCTTTGCCGATAATGTGATCTTTTTACCATCAGGAGACCAATCCATCCCAGGACTTAACCAGTGCAACTCTTCAAAGTCAACAGAGGTTTGACCCTCTACTAGCTTGCGAATAATTTTGTTATCAAGCACATCCATTAGATAAACTGATTGTTTCCCATCCTTATCTGATAGAAAAACCATTTTATCACCGGTTGGTGACAAAGCCGGGCTCAAATTGATGTAATTTTCCCATTTTTTATGATCTGTAATCGCCCGTGCGATTTCAGACGTTTCTTTTCGGGATACAATATCCGGCCAGTATTTTTTTCTGAGGTCTTTTTGCCAATCTTCAGTCAACTCATCCATTTTAATTCCAAGGGCAGATTTAAAGGCACCTTCAAATTTAAAACTTCCTTTTATTTTATGCAGAATTTCACTGATTTTTTGACGGCCATATTTTTCAGCAATGTATCTGAATACACTCGCCCCACCCTGGTATGCCAGATAATAGCTTAAATATTCTATAGGTGGCATATATCCGGATATTGTTGCATCGCGAACAACCATATCTAATCGCGTATCCCATGTTAAGGAAAAATATTCTGCCATACCCTCTGCAAACCAGGTAGGAACCTGCGCTACCTGCCCTGAAATAAGTGATTGCACTGATCCGCCATAAAGCATATCATTCATAACGGCGTGTACTAATTCATGATGCAACACATGACGTAATTGACTAAGTGATCCTTCAAAAGGAATTACCACACGATTTTTATAAAGTTCTGTAACACCACCTATACCTTCTACAAGATAGAGATCAACTACATTAGTCTGCTGGAAATCGTTATGCGACTGATAAAGTATGATGGATACTCTATCAGTTATTTCGAACTTAAAATCTTCCTTTAACTTGACATAAGATGATTCTGCCTCGTTTGCTGTAAAAGTCGCAATCTGATATCCACCCGGATAGAAATAAACGTCAAAATGTTCCGACCTTATGTAGTGCCATTTAAAATCTTTGTATTGAACCTTGTTCTGCCCAAAATATTGTGCAGGTAAAGACGAAGCTAAAATAAATAAGAGTATAAAAATCAATAATATATCTAATCTTAGTTTATTGAATCTCATAGGTTTCCCCGTAATAAAATAATGATTATAAATTAAAAACACTGTGTTAGTCAGTCAAATTAATCTTACAACTTCTAACACTAATTATCATCTAGAATATTAGTTCTTATTTCATATACAAAATATGATTTGAACATTCCCCCTTTTTTTATAAATTATATTAACTATTTCAAGGTATCTAAATGATTAAACGATCTATTCATATATATTTCTTAATATTAATAACGCTATTAATAACGAATTTCATTTCAAGTTGTTCAAAAAAAGAAAACAAACTTCTTAAAGATGATAAATTCGTAGAAGTTTTAACTGATTTGATGATTGTTGAAAATTTATCGGTTCAGAAATCTGAGCAAATTAAATTAGCTCAAAAAGTCTTCCAAAAATATCAAGTCGATTCATCTGCCTTTTATAGAACACGGCGTCATTATGAAAAGAATGAAAAATATTGGATTAAAATATATTCTAAAGTTAATGAGCGGATTCAAGTAAAACTTGATTCTTTTCGAACTGAACAAAGTATGCCTGATAAGGTCTCACCAAAAACTGATTAGATTATTATTGTTTTGAAAAGATATATTCCAGCCAAACCCAATCCGCCATGGCTGGAGTAAAATCTAAAATACCAACTTGATTCTGTTCTTTCGTGGTAGTAACATATTCCGGAATACATCCCAATAATCCCTTTTTTGCAAGATCGATTAGAGGTTTGAAATTTTTCAATGTATCATGCGAAACTGGCCTATAATGCATGCAGGCCTGTATATACATGGAGGTAAGTCCTGGTTTTATTAAATGTCGTTCATATTCTTTAATATTTTGTTTATTATTATTTTTAGCGAATATTCGCAATCCGAATGGTGTTACTAAATCTGATTCGATCCGTTTTAAGACTTTCACAGCATGGGCATCTTCACAGCAACGAAAATTTAGGCTTAGAGGAATAAGTTGATTGATTGTAAATTCATCATTTTCTTTAGATTCACGAACCCAATCAAAAAAACTAGTTTCATTATTCACAAAAGTCTTATTAAAGCTATTTTTTACTTTATTA
>JARRPN010000374.1:0-4655 GCA_037382875.1 Calditrichaceae bacterium
AAAAGGTGAGGAAATTGCTTCAATTTATAAGGCCAAGCTCACACAATTACAAGCTGATAACAATCTCTATAGAAAGTCAGAATTCATCAGTGTAACAACCGATTCAATCTATAAAGAACTTATAATTTATGGTGTGAATATCACAGGTAATCAAAAATTACCATTCAAATTTATATATAGGTTACTAGGTATTAAACCAAATGATGTATATGATAAATATCTTTTGAATCAGCGTATTGAGCAGCTATATGGACTTGGATATTTTGAAAAAATAAATTATGAACTTGAAAAAGTTTCAAACCATAGTGTTCGAATTATTTTAAGAGTTAAAGAAAAACCTTTCCGTAAATTTCGAATCGGATTACATTATGATAATTATTATGAACTCATTGCCCGTCTGGGTGTACGATCAACAAGTACCATTGTTCCGGGCGCCCGGCTTGAAACTTCGCTTGAATTTGCAGGACTGATTAATTATAACCTGGATATTTCCTATCCATCACGTAATCTAAATTTACCTGTCTATCCCTATATTCGATTTAATTACAAGGACATCCCGGTGAATATCTATGATCCATTTAGCGGAGATAAAGTAGCAGAATATAGCGATGCGTCATATACGGTTGGCGGAGGCTTTGGTGTATTACTGGGACGAAGTGGCAATATTCTTCTGGAGTATAATCAGGAACAAATTGATATTGAACCAAGAGTCAGCGGACTGGATACAATCTATTATAAATCGTTTGATGATCGGTTAAGGAAAGTAAGAGCCAATTTTAAAGTGGATATGCTGGATAATTCAGTATTGCCCCGAAATGGTATTTATTTGAATGCAAACATTGATGCATCTTATAAAGAAATACAATCTGATATTGACTATCAGCAGTATCAAATATCACTTGATATGTATAAAACTATATTTGATAACCACACGATTTCAATGCATTCTTTTTATACCAATTTTGACGGTAGTATACCTATTTATAAATATACTTTTAAAGGAGGCGCTAAATCATTTATTGGTATGTCCAATGATCAGCTTGTTGGCGATAAATTTGGTTATATGCGTTTGGATTATCGATTTGAATATAAGAAGGATATCTTTTTTAAAATTTTACTGAACAGCGCAGCTTACGATCTTTTTGATATGGCCGGCATAAAAGAAACAAGTAATCTGTATGGTTATGGTCTGGGAATTAAGTTTCTTTCAATCCTTGGTACTCTCGAATTTATTGTAAGCCAGGGATCAAAAAGTTTGAATCGCTCAGATCAGCTTCAAACACGTTTTTATTTTAGTGCCGGCTATTCACTTTAAAATATTACATTTTCACTAAACCTTTTTTTATAATGAACGGTCTAATCTATTAAAAGATATTTGTTAACAATGTAATCATCGTTATGCGGAATTCCGGAGAACTTTTTGGTAGTACAACTGGAAAATGAGCAGGCAATCATAAAAAAATGTCAATCGGGTGATTTGCATGCTTTCAAAAGAATTTATCAGCAATACCATGATGGTTTGTATCGAACAGCATATCGTATGCTTGAAAACCGGGAAGATACCGAGGATGCAATACAAATGACGTTTATGAAACTTTATAAAGCAATTTCAAAATTTAGAGGTGAGGCGAAACTAAGCACATACATCTATCGGATTCTTTTTAATGTATGTCATGATTTGCATCCTCGGTATCTTCCCGGTTTTCAAGCATAATTTTTAAGCCCCAGAATGAATTGCAAATTCATTTAGATGAAGCTATTTGTACATTACCTGATAAAATGCGTGCCTGCTTTATGCTGTTCGCCATTGAAGGATTTAAACAAAATGAAATTGCCGGAATGCTGGATGTGACAGTTGGAACGGTTAAATCACATATTTTCCAGGCAAAAGAAAAATTAAAGCAAGCTCTGAAAGGAGAGTTGGCTAATATATGACTGAGCAATGTGAATTTTATAAAAAGCATGAATTAGGTCAGATTGATGATATTGAATTCGATAAACACTTGCAATCATGTGAATTTTGCAAAGCCGTATCGGCTGAGGATGCAAAATTACTTGAATTAGCTCAAAGTTTAAAACAACCGATTGGCCCGGATAACGTTTGGGAAAGATTAGAATCTGATCTGTCAAAAGAAAAATCTAAAAATATAATTTATCTTTTATTTGCAAATAATAAAGTGTTAATACGTATCGCTGCTGTTCTTTTAATCGGTGCAGCCATTGGCTTTTATTTTGTACAAAACAATCAAATCCCGGATAAGGGCGTTGTAACTATGAGCATGCTGGAAAAACTTGATGAAAAAGAACAGGACTATTTGGAATCGATTGAAGAACTGGAAGCGGTCACCCAGGAAAAAATGGAGCAGATGGATATCGGTTTGATGCTGCTGTATCGTGATAAGCTGGAAATGATTGATGAGCAGATTTCTGAATGCAAAGAAGCGTTATCGGATAATCCGGCCAATGCCCATATTCATAAATATTTGTTCGCTGCTTTAAAAGAAAAGAAGGAAACACTAAAAGAAATCTATAAAATAGAAACAAATAAATTAAATGAGGATAGTTAATTAACCCACCACATTATTTTATATGAAAAAGATAAAATAAAATTCATCCCTTCATAAGGATAAGGATGGGTTCCAGATTAAGAAAGCAAGTAAGGAGTGAAAAAATGAAACATAAATATTTTTATATAACTTTATTTTTAGGATTCATCTTTTGTTCTGCAGCAGAGGATAAAACACCACCAATCCAAAACGAATCTCTATATAATGCTTTAGCTGAAGTAAAATCTGGTGGTGTCTTATACATAAAAGATGCCATGTATGATATATCAATCAAAGGTACCGGAAAGAGTGTTATTTCGGTTGAAGCTTCCATTGAAGTAGGCGGCCTCGATGAGGATTTGGAAAAGGAGTTTTTCTCACAATCAGAGCTGATTCTTGAACCCTATAAAGATGGGTATCGTGTAAAAATGAAAATCCCAAAGGATGATCCAAAATTCAGCCGGAATAATGGTATTCTTGGGTTTTTAAGCCGAATATTTATTATAAATCGATCCATATCTACATCCACTGAGATGAAGATAGAAATGCCTAATGATTATTCTTTGATCATTGAAAACAAATATGGTGATATCGAAACTTCCAATATTAATGGCGAAATTGATATAAGTAATTCTTCCGGTGAAGTAACCGTTAAAAAGTGTGGTGGAAATCTGATTGTTCATAATAACTATTCAACAATCGATGTGAATAATTTTAAAGGTGATGTTTGGGTTAAAGGTGGGAGTTGTCCCATTAATATTCAGAAGGTAGAAGGTAATGTAGACTGCTATAACAGTTATAAAATGGCCAGTGTTTCACAGGTGACAGGTAATTTAAAATTAAAAGGAACAAGTTCAGATGTAAAAGTATCAGACATTGGAGGAGATTGTGAAATTAGGTCATCTTATAAACCAGTACATATAGAAAATGTTGAAGGACGTCTTTCTGTAAATAGTGAAAGTGCCCCGGTAAATGTATATGGTGTCGGCAAGAATGCGTTGATTGAAACAAGTTATAAAGAGGTTATTTTGAACAATATTAAAGGTACGCTGGAAGTAAATGCTAATTCCTGCCCGGTGTCGGCAATGAATGTGGGTAAAGATGCATCTATCCGAACATCTTATAAAACAATTCGTTTGGAAAATGTTGGCGGAGGCGTTGTTGTTGACGGCGGTTCATGCCCCGTAGATATTGATGGTGTAAAAAACGACGTGACTATTCATTCTTCCTATAAAAATGTCCGGGTATTTAATGTAGGGGGCAAAGTTGACATTAATAGTGGTTCAGCGCCGGTAACACTTGGACATGTTGCAGGTGATGTTAAAATTCGTTCGACCTATAAACCCATTAGTGTCAGTTATATTGGTGGAACTCTGGATGTGCATGGTGGTTCATGCCCGGTGCTTGCAGATAGTATCGGTGGGGATATAAAAATAGATAATTCGTATAAATATGTAATTATCAAACGATCCAGCGGATCTATTGATGTGAGTGGATCAAGCAGTCCGATTGAAGTGAGCAATATAATAAATTTACCAAAGGACGCTAAAATTAGATTAATTACGTCGTATAAACCAGTCAAAGTTTCCTTACCGGCAGGGACTGAAGTAAAAGCCAGACTACGATCAGAATATGGTAAAATTAAATCTGATTTTCCTGTATATTTAAATGCTGATGATGATAAATTTGCTGCTAAAGAGGGTATTCCGATAGAAATTGAAACCAGTCAGAATATATATCTATTGGAAGAGTGAGTAAAAAATTGCAATATATCTTTATGCAGAGTACATCGGCAACGCATATAATTGAGATGTATTCTTCATTTTTATTCTCATAGTATTTAAATCATCATATCCGTACTTGAATGTGATCCTTATAACGCCTATTTTTTACATAACACATTTTTGTTAAAGGATTATCTCGTGCATAAAATGAAGAAATTATTTTTAAATCTTGGTTTCCAAATTTTACTGGCTATGATCATTGGGATAGCTGTTGGCGCTGTTTGGGGTGAAGGCGCTAATATATTTGCCCCGTTGGGCGAATTGTTTATCCAGTTAATTAAAATGCTGGTGATACCATTGGTTGCCGTATCAGTTATATCAGGTG
>JARRPN010000375.1:0-2990 GCA_037382875.1 Calditrichaceae bacterium
ACCGGATTGAACGGATTGGGAAAATTTTGACTCAGTTCGAATCGTTCCGGTGTTATTGAACCTATTTTTTCTATCGCAGTGGGCAATCCTGTTAATTCCGACGGAAGAGCATCACCCTGTTCGGGAGGATAAGCACCATCTACATTCCATGCAATCCAATCATAAAGTGTACCTATTGTACTTGAACCTAAATCGCCAAATCGAAATAGATTTTCTTCATTAGTCTCGCCCGTTGTTATCAGGTAAGAGAGAGTATCTTCATCTATAAACAATTCAATTTCATCTTCAATAATCGTCAATCTATATATATGCCAGTCACTGGTATTAAATGAAATCGCTGCTTTTGATTTATCAAATTTAATTTCAGCACCTGAATTACTGACTAGTCGTTCACGACAAACACTATTATAAAGATATATATCCCAATCACGGTCATATGTACCTACTTCTAAAGCTTTCATTCTGAATACAAGTGTTGCGCCTATAGTAGGATCTGCTTCCCAATTATTTCTAAATGTTTCTTGAGGAGGTCCTTCGGTTTCTGAAAATTGTAACAATTTATTGCCCGTAATATCCGGATCATCTATAATTGTTGAATATGTGATAGTTCCTCCATCGTCCTCCTGCTCATAATGCCAGGCAGTATCGGAAGAAGCGATGGGTAATTCATTAGCTTCCCAATATTCCCATTGGGCAAAAAGACTACCAATACAAAAAAATACTGTAAAACAAATTGTAACAAAAAATTTCATAATAACTCCTTTCATAATGGAGTAAACTCTTATTAAATATACATTTATAAAATGAACATCTCAGTTATCCAGAGATTCAAATTCTAAAGCGGCCATAATGAAAGGCCCTACGGCTTTCGGATCATTATCACGAATATCAGTAGATATATAATACTCATAACTGCCATCCCTATATGGATTGCCTCCCAGACCGGCACCGGCACAGCATTTTGTTATGCTAATAGTTCCATCATCTTCAGTTATAATAAAATGTTTTAAAATTCCATTAAATCCTTTTAATGCTGTATACTGAAATTTACTTTCTATGTAATTCTTTTTTACCGCTTTAATTAGGGTATATACAAACATAGTTGAAGCGGTTGACTCTAAATAATTTCCTTCTCCATCAGGTTTATCCATGACTTGATACCATAAACCAGTTTCTTCATCCTGGCTTTTTTTAATAGCTACAGCAAGACTATTTAATATTGCAATAATATCTGATCGCTTATTATGGTGTTTTGGTAAAAAATCAAGTACATCAACTAAGGCCATGGCAAACCAGCCTACCCCCCTGCCCCAAATATGCGGAGAAAGTCCAGTCTTTGAATCCGCCCATCGCTGATCTCTACTTTCATCCCAACCATGAAAATACAAACCTGTCTGTGGATCTTTTAAATGGTTATCTACTAAAATGATTTGTTTAGATATATCATCAAAACAGGTAGAGTCATCAAACATTATTCCAAATTCTGCATAGAATGGCAATCCCATATATATACCATCCAGCCATACTTGCCATGGATATCTTTTTTTATGCCAAAAATTCCCCTCAGATGTTCTTGGATGTGTTTTTAGTTGTTTGTGTAAAAACAAAGCAGCTTTTTTATATTTTTCTTCGTTTGTTTGTTTATATAAAAACAGTAAACCACGTCCAGGATTAATTTTATCAATATTGTAATCTTTCAAATTGTAGTTTTTGATTTCCCCTGAATCATTTACAAAAAAATCATAGTATTCTTGGATATATCTAAAATAACTGGAATCATTGTACTGGTACCATAGCTTGCTGAATGCAGTAAGTACAAGACCATGTGTATAATTCCATTTTGGATGTTTAACAAAATCCAATGTAATTGCATCAGGATTTCGTTTCATCTCTGATTTGGCCATTTTTATCGACCATTTATCATTTATAGTATTTTCTTTTTCTAATAATGAAGTCGCAAAAATTACGCTGATTATTAAAAATAAATTATTAAGAAGGTGAGGAATGATGTGGTCTTGTCTTTGATACATTTTTAAATATATAATCCTTTAAATAAAAAAAGGGGCAGAATTTTGGTTCTGCTATTCTGCCCCTTAACCTACCGATATACTATCGTTTATTTAAGAAGGACCATCTTCTTAACTTTAGTGAATTTGCCAGAAGTTATCCTGTAAAAATAAACGCCTGTAGAAAGTGCTCTGGCATCGAATGTTACTGTATGTACGCCGGCATTCATATCCTTATCCACTATCGTCCTAACAAGCTGACCTAATGCATTATAGACTTTTAACGTTGTCTTTCCTGCTTTTGGCAGGTTAAAGTTAATGCTAGTTGTCGGATTGAATGGGTTTGGATAGTTTTGCCCAAGCGAATACACTACTGGTAGGGTATTGATATCTTCAGTTTCAATCGATACCGGACCTTTAGGTAAATCAACCATACGTGCAACTTCGTTCAGATAGACCTGCTTTGCCTCATCTGTGAAATTGTAATAGTTGAATGTATCATTTTCATCGTTGCCGTTACCAATTAACGTACGTGGGCCTCCTGCATAATCGCCTGCACCTTCAAAAAACTCGTCTTCTGATTCCCAGCGTACATATAACACGTTAGAACTTACTGCTTCACGTGCTAATACCGTACCGTTACCACCATCAGTTGCTTCCATGTAATCGTATGGCGAGAGAACCCAATCCATCATACTATCCGCATCAATGGTAGCACCAGCGAACACAGGATCATCCGGTAACTCGATTTTAGCAACTGCGGTATCACCGGCATCGCTGTAGTGTGACGTCGTACCGGTATTCAGCCAGTTCATGCGACTGGTACGAGCAGTCCATAAATGAAGATTCAACATAGGAGCCCTTATGGCATTCCAGGCTGCTTTATGTGAGCCACCAAAATCACCGCTTGAGCCCGAACGTCCGATGATAACCAAATCAACGATATTATTCAGAGTATCCAACAAACCGTCTGATGCTGTTTCA
>JARRPN010000376.1:0-2988 GCA_037382875.1 Calditrichaceae bacterium
ATACTCAAAGATGGTCATAAAGTCTGCCTGAAATAGTTTGAACGGCTGATTTCTTGTCTACATAAACTTCTAAAGTTAAACTTAATAACCATCCAAATCAAGGCAAGTTTTGATTCTTTTCAGGTTTAATCAAGGATATACAAAGTAAGATTATTATGATTTTAAGGCGAAATGAAAAAAATTATCTATGATTTAATTCATTTTTTAAAAACTGACCGGTGTAAGAATCTTTTAATTGTGCTACTTTCTCCGGCGTACCTTCTGCTATAATCTTTCCACCCCGATCACCGCCTTCCGGACCTATATCTATAATCCAGTCTGCTGTTTTAATGACATCCAGATTATGTTCAATAACAATCACGGTATTGCCCTTATCTACTAATCGATTCAGAACACTTAACAGCATGTTAATATCTTCAAAATGCAGGCCAGTGGTAGGCTCATCAAGAATGTATAATGTATTGCCGGTACCAATTTTGGACAATTCCGTAGCCAGCTTGACACGCTGGGCTTCCCCACCGGAAAGTGTTGTAGCAGATTGCCCCAGATGAATATATCCAAGTCCCACATCGGATAATGTCTGCAATCGCCTTTTTACTGCCGGGATGTTGGCCAGAAATTCCAGAGCCTGGTCTACTGTCATGTCCAGAACTTCAGCAATGGATTTGCCTTTATATTTGATCTGCAGTGTTTCGCGGTTATATCTTTTGCCTTTACAGACTTCGCATTGAACATAAACATCCGGAAGAAAATGCATTTCGATTTTTTTAATGCCGTCACCTTCGCAGCTTTCACAGCGACCGCCTTTGACATTGAAACTGAATCGACCGGGTTTGTATCCCCGAATTTTAGATTCCGGCAGCTGGCTGAATAAATCACGGATAGGCGTAAAAAGCCCTGTATATGTTGCAGGATTGGATCGCGGTGTCCTGCCAATGGGTGATTGATCCAGATCGATTACTTTATCCAAATATGACAAACCATCAATACGTCTATGAGCCAGTGGATTCTTCTTGGCACTATAAAAATGTCTTGCCAGGGCAGCGTAAAGCGTTTCATTAACTAAAGTACTTTTCCCGGAACCGGATACACCAGTGACGCAAATGAATTTTCCCAGTGGAAAAGAAACATTTAGGTTTTTAAGATTGTTACCCGAAGCACCGTTGATTTTGAGAATCTTCTTATTACCCTTGCGCCTTTTTGCCGGCACTGGTATAATTGTTTTTCCGGAAAGATTTTGTCCTGTCAGACTTTTTTTACATGCTTCTACTTTTTTTGCCTGTCCCACACATACAACTTCACCACCATGCCGCCCGGCTCTGGGTCCTAAGTCAATTACATAATCTGACTCTTCGATTGTTTCCCTATCATGTTCCACAACCAAAACCGTGTTACCCAAATCTCTTAAATGTTTCAATGTTGTAATCAATTTACGGTTATCCCGTTGATGCAATCCGATACTTGGTTCATCTAAAATGTAAAGAACGCCAACCAATTGAGAACCGATTTGTGTGGCAAGTCGGATACGCTGAGCTTCACCACCGGATAATGTTCCAGCAGATCGATTTAAAGTAAGATATTCCAATCCCACATTATTCAGAAATGTCAGTCGTTGTTTGACCTCTTTCAAAATTTGATGGGCAATCTGTTTTTCCTGTGCAGTTAGTTTAAGTTTTGTGATAAACTGGTAGGCATCTTTAATGGACATACCCGTTAAAACATCAATATTTTTCTTGTTGATGGTAACCGCAAGCGCCTCCTTTTTAAGACGGGCGCCATTACATTCTGTACAGGACACATTATTCATAAAACCTTCAATCCAGCGACGCACATGCTGCGAACTGGTTTGTTTATATCGCCGAAGTAGATTATTAACAATACCTTCATACTGACTGTACCATTCTACATAGGCATTTTCACGATTGTGAATAAATTTTACTTTCTCTGTACCCATTCCGTAAAGCACAATTTCTTTGGCTTGTTCCGATAATTTTCGCCAGGGAGTATTTAAGTCAAAATTATGTTCCCTGGCGATACTGGATATCATATCATACATCCAGCCCTCAGTTCGACCACTTAAAACTTTAATTGCACCTTTATTAATTGATAGTGAATCATCCGGTACAATTAAATCTGGATCAATTTCGGTCAGGCTGCCCAAACCATCACATTTAGGGCAGGCACCATATGGACTGTTAAAGGAAAAAGTACGCGGTGCCGGTTCTTCAAATGATAAATTACAGTGGGCACAGGCAAATTGTTCGCTGAATAAAACATCTTCATTGCTATTGGCCTTATTTACAAAGATGAGTCCGTTGGCTTGTTTTAAGGCAAGCTCAATAGAATCAGTTAATCGTTTCTGTACTTCCGGTTCAACAACCAATCTATCGATAACCAATTCTAAATCGTGCTTTTTATTCTTATCAAGATTTATTTCATCCTCAAGCGAATGGATTTGTCCATCTACCCGTACACGAACAAAACCTTCTTTTCGATACTGTGTAAAAACTTCTTTATACTCACCCTTTCGACCTCGTACAACCGGAGCAAGGATCTGAATGCGAGTACCTTGATCCCAACTCATAATAATATCGACAATCTGCTGAACTGTTTGCCGCTCGACTACCCTACCGCAATTATAACAATGCATAATGCCAATTCGGGCATACAGCAATCGAAAATAATCATATATTTCTGTCACTGTACCAACTGTTGATCGTGGATTACGACTGGTGGATTTTTGTTCAATAGAAATGGCCGGAGATAGTCCATCAATATAATCGACATCGGGTTTTTCCATCAACCCTAAAAATTGACGGGCGTAGGCATTTAATGATTCAACATAGCGACGTTGACCTTCTGCATAAATCGTATCAAAAGCCAGACTGGATTTTCCCGATCCGGATAGGCCTGTAATAACGACCAGTTTATCACGGGGAATTTCCACATCGATATTTTTAAGATTATGTTCACGAGCACCTTTTACTA
>JARRPN010000377.1:0-2986 GCA_037382875.1 Calditrichaceae bacterium
CAATACCAGTAAATCCGCTCACATAGACAATATGAATAGATTCCTCACTACCAAAGGTATAGGGACCAAAAGAGGAATAACTTCTATTAAAGATACGGTTGGGATTAAAACCCGGTAACGTATTAGCATAATTAGGATCATTTTGTTCATCATTGTTGAATTCATGGAAAGTACCGGCATATTGCCCAGTCATAGGATAAAATCCCGGGCTGCCATTTTTACCAGCCATAAGATTATAGATTTCGGATCGATCCTGATCAGTACTAGCCCAAAGTGAGAAAATTCCTAAAGGAGTCGGCGCCCCTGCAAATGTTACTTTCGGTTGTAAAGGATCATCCACATCATCGGCGGCATTAGTATAAGGTGTTTCAGAAGCATGTAATATTCCATAAAACATAATATCGCTCTCCATCAACCTTCCATCCTGGCTCTCCACGGGGCCACCCATTTGATCACCCTCTGCATCCGGGTTATCCGCATTATACATGTAATGAACACGTAAACTATCACCTGGACGTCCACCATAATAATGATGCCAACATGCCTCTCTTATCACATTTTCTCTATCGGAAGAAGGAACACTTGGATTAGATCCCTTTGCTTTACGCATATAAAAAGGTCCTTCTTCAAGAGAAACATAAAACGAATCGAGTGTAACTCCACTTAAGTTCGTAAGTTCAAGATCCACAACTATATAATTATCATGGAATTTTTGACTCCAGGCAAATATCGTGCGCTTTATTTCTACACCCATCGCATTAACATAAGTAACCGTAGCTGTTTGATCACTTGTTCCAACCATCGCACTGGGATCAATAACGGCCCAATCATTTAAAGTTGCATCTTCAAAGTCATTGATTAAGGTAGGGTAGCCCACTCGTATACTGTTCACTAAAGGATCTGTAACCGTAGCGATATCGTAACCATCTCTCGTTCTTGTAGCACCCTTCGGTCTTAAAACATCAGTAGGATCAAGCCAGTTACGACAAGCGGTTG
The DNA here is from genome assembly GCA_037382875.1 of Calditrichaceae bacterium. Taxonomy (GTDB): domain Bacteria; phylum Calditrichota; class Calditrichia; order Calditrichales; family Calditrichaceae; genus JAFGKZ01. Next base: position 997 of record JARRPN010000377.1, read on the forward strand.
TTATATTTGAACCTGTCATAGCAAATCCTTCCTGCATGGTAGGTCCAATACAATTATAATCAGCAGGCCAATTAAAATTTGAATACTCAAAAGAACCAGTCCCGCCATTCTCAACAACACCACACCAGACACGGTTTATACGCATAACCTGCGATTGTCCATACAATGAAGTGAGATTTATCATTAAAAACAGTAAGAGTAAAACTGTAATTAGTCTTCCTATTTTTAGATTTTTTCTATTATAAAATCGCATTTTTTCTGCTCCTTGGTAAAATCAATTCATTCAATTAAAACGAAACCTTTAATCCGAACCAAATCTCTCTCGGTTCACCGTAGGCAAACATATCTTTTAGATCGGGATCATTAATATAGGGTTTATCATCAGATCTGAATTCACCTAGTTCATCATTTCCTTCAATGTATTCGTCACCTGCGAAAACTCTCTTATTTTTATATTCTGGTAAATGCAAAGAGGTAATATACTCATTATAATCTTCTTCGCCTGAGAATGCCCATCCATACTGCAACCAGCTGATTTTATTATTAAAAACATTCCTGATATCCAAATAGGCTGACAAATTAATAGTTAATATTTCAAATGATTTGCTAAGCCGTAAGTTAGTTTTAAAATAATCCGGCCAGCGCATATTCCTCCCTACATTCCGAACATCATCCGGATTAAATTGAAATTGATGTCCTCTTTCCCAGGTTGGCAGAATGTTTAAAGTCCAGCCACCAAGTGGATAAATGCCTGCCCACTGAAGACTAAATTCATCCGGTGTGTGCAAAGAAATATTAGCAGAAACTTTAGGATTCAGGCTTGCTGCATCTTCATCACCAGAATATAAATCCGTTGGATCATTTGACGTGATTTCCTGATTCCAATTTTCAGAGCCTACCCTTCCACTATTATCAAGTACATACCAAAAATTAATCCAGCCCGTATAAAAAGTTCCATAGTTTTTAGTAACGCGCAGCTCAATACCATAATCATCTTCCCAACGATTATTTAGCCAGCTATCATGAGACAATCCATCTTCACTAATTAGAGTAACTGTTGCGGCCTCACCGGAAACATCTTTATAATAAGCACTCGCTTCAATCAGGTATTGGTTAAGAAGATTATAATTGATCCCAAGTTCATAAGATATAGTGCGCGGTGGTTCCAGATTGGGATTACCTATTTCGTATAATCCGGCTTTTGCAAAACGCATTTTATACATAAATTGTTGAGCATACGGTACCGGTTGACGAAAATGTCCGTAATTAAACCAGAATTTTGAATTTTCTGTAACCGGGAAAGAAAGTCCTAATCTGGGACTGAAAGTTACATGATTCTTTGTTTTTTCCAAAAATGTGCCGCCCAGAGAATCATCGATTGCATGCCATCTGTTCCATACAACGCTTTTTCCAGCTTTTAAATCTTCATATAATTGCTCGCGATTATTAAGTTCATTTCCCGCTGAAAATGCATCATAATTATATACATCTCCCGTTGGCCATAAACCACCGCCGGAATTATAGTAATCAACGCGTAGTCCGACACGAGCCTCTAAGTCGTTTAATGAAATCTGATCCTGAATGTAACCGCCCAACTGATATGGTTTTCTCCTATCGCGTAGTTCGTAAAGTGTGTCCTGATCTTTCCACCAACGCCAGTTGTCATTATCTATATCAAAATAATTTAGTTCGATCCCGCTCTTAAAAAAATTAAATCGGTTATATTGATTACTAAAATCAAATTTAAATTTAAATTGTTGAGTAACCGAATTTTCATGAAATTGTCCAACTTTTGAAGCATGTCTTCTTCCGGTCTGGTAGACAGTTTCAAAAACATCTGCCGGAGTCCAATATGAATCCGTATCATAGTAAACTGTATCTAATCCAAATAGAACACCATAGGGCATTTCGTCAACATAAAAAGGACCAAAATTTACAATAAATTCTGAATTTCTAGTTTCTCTAGGTGTGAAATAATCATGCTGGTAGC
>JARRPN010000378.1:0-2985 GCA_037382875.1 Calditrichaceae bacterium
TTTTTTTAAAAAGTATACTAGATAATATCATTTGGTATTTGAACTTATACATCTATCTATGGATTCACCGTATGATACTTCATATCCGAAATAAATTACTATTCATAATATCCACATTTTTATTTTCTTTTGCAGGTCTTTTTGCCCAGGATAAGGCCGGTCAAATCTATTATAATGTTTTGGATTTCGGAGTTAAGAACAACGGTACTATAAAAAATACACTGGCTATTGAGGAGCTCATAATTACTGTTGCTGAAAAAGGGGGAGGTACTTTATATTTTCCGGCTGGTGAATATTTAACCGGACCAATCCATTTAAAAAATAATATTACGCTTTATCTGGATGCCGGATCAATCATAAAATTTAGTCAGGATATGGATGATTACCTTCCTTTTGTTCAATCCCGCTGGGAAGGAACTGAAGTAGTAAATTTTTCACCACAAATTTATGCTTATAAGGCTCAGAATATAGCTATTCGGGGCCGCGGAATGATTGATGGTCAAGGATCAATGTGGTGGGAATATAGCAGACAGTACAGCAGAGAACCGACAAAGGATCAAGTAAAAGGTCATCTGAACTGGCAAAAAAAGTTTGTTGAAAATAATAAAGATACTCCCTCTTGGGATTTCTGGGATAATAAACGCGGTGAAATGCAAGCACCATTTTTACGCCCTCCAATGATCCAACCGGTTGACTGTAAGAATGTACTCATTGAAGGCGTGAGTATAAAAAATCCACCTTTTTGGACTATCAATCCGGTCTATTGTGAAAATTTGACTGTTCAGGGGATTACCATTACGAATCCTGATCATTCTCCTAATACCGACGGTATAAATCCGGATGCATGCCGGTATGTACATATTAGTAATTGTCATCTGAGTGTAGGTGATGATTGTATTACTATTAAATCAGGTCGGGATGAGGATGGCCGGCGGGTTGGCCGGGCATGTGAGAATATAACGATCACAAATTGCACCATGCTGGATGGACATGGCGGGGTTGTGATTGGTAGTGAAATGTCAGGTGATGTGCGCAAGGTTACTATTTCTAATTGCGTTTTTGATGGTACGGATCGCGGTATTCGATTAAAATCAATGCGGGGTAGAGGAGGCATTGTTGAAGAAATACGTGTTGACAATATCGTGATGAAAAATATCGCAAGAGAGGCTTTCAGACTTAATATGTTTTATCATCCCACTCCGGATGAACCTGTATCCGAAAGAACACCTCGATTTCGTAATATCCATTTTAGTAATATTACAGTAAGTGAATCTAATATAGCAGGCACACTTCTTGGATTACCCGAAATGCCGATTGAAAATATTACTTTTAACGATATTAACATCCAGGCCAAAGAAGGTTTTAGTGTTAAGGATGCCTATAACATTGAATTTCATGATATCCAAATTGAAACCGATAGAGGTCCGGCTATCAGAGCAGAATTTGTAAATTCAATAGAATTAGATGGTATAAAATCATTAAAACCACATAAAAATACACCTATTATCCTGTTTGAAAATGTTAAGAATGCATTTGTATATGGTAGCTTTCCAAGGTTTGGAACAGATACTTTTCTGGAAATAAAAGGAAATGATACACAAAATATTGTAGTGAATGGAAATAATTTTTCCTTAGTAAAGCAACCAATAATTAATGAAAAAGAATTAGAAGAAGAAATAGTAATTCAATAAGCAATCTAGTTATGTATGTTTCCAAAAAATTGTATATCAAGCTTATTTCATTAATTCCGCCAAATGAAGATTTTATATGATTAAAAAAATATTAATTGTTCTTTTAATATATTATCCATTGAAGAGTCAGGTTTGGATACCTGATATTGGTGATGGAACCTACAAAAATCCAATTATTTTTGCTGATTATTCTGATCCGGATGTTGTCCGTGTTGGTAACGATTTTTATATGACTTCTTCTTCGTTTAATTGCATACCAGCCTTGCCAATTTTGCATTCAAATGATCTTGTTAACTGGAAAATTATAAACCATGCGGTAAAGAAATTTGATGATCCATGGTTTGACATTCCCCAACACGGTAATGGTGTATGGGCGCCATCAATTCGATACCACAACAATGAATTTTACATATATTGGGGTGATCCGGATCGTGGCATATTTATGGTTAAAACAGATGATCCTTATAGCCAATGGGAAAAGCCTGTTCTTGTAAAAAAAGCTTATGGAAATATTGATCCTTGTCCATTATGGGATGATGATGGAAAAGTTTATCTGGTACATGCTTTTGCGCATAGTCGAGCCGGAGTGAAAAGTCTTCTTCAAATAAATGAACTCTCTGCAGAGGGCACTCAGATTGTTGATAAAGGACGAATTGTTTTTGATGGCCATGAAGCATACCCAACGATTGAAGGACCGAAAATTTATAAACGAAACGGCTACTATTATATCTTTGCACCGGCTGGTGGTGTACAAACTGGTTGGCAAACTGTTCTAAGATCAAAAAATATATATGGTCCTTATGAAGATAAGATAGTACTTGAACAGGGCAGTACTAATATTAATGGTCCACATCAGGGTGGCTGGGTAGAACTGTCTAATGGAGAAAATTGGTTTATACATTTCCAGGACAAAGATGCTTATGGGCGAATTGTACATCTTAATCCTGTATTTTGGGAGAATGATTGGCCATTAATGGGTGAAGACTTTGATGGAAATGGCATAGGTGAACCTGTGACTCAATATCATAAACCTAAAGTTAAAAAAGCATATCCAATTTCAGCACCACAGACAAGCGATGAATTCTCGAATACACAACTTGGATTACAATGGCAATGGCAGGCAAATTATAGTAATGAATGGTACTCTTTATCAGAAAATCCTGATAACTTAAGACTTTACGCTGTCAAAAATAATACTTCATTTAATAATTTATTCATGATTTCGAACATGTTGTTACAAAAATTTCCTGCTGAGACTTTTACAGTATCAACAAAAATTGATCTGCACTTAAAA
>JARRPN010000379.1:0-2978 GCA_037382875.1 Calditrichaceae bacterium
GTATAAGAATTAATGATCAATGGAGAATTTGCTTTGAATGGCATAATAAAGATGCATTTAGTGTAGAGATAATAGATTATCGTTAGAGGAAATTATGAAAGAGAAAAGAATAGCGCCCATTCATCCAGGAGAGATTTTGTTAGAAGAATTTCTTTCTCCAATGAAATTAAGTCAAAATAAAATTGCATTAGCAATGAGGGTACCAGCTCGTCGTATAAATGAGATAATATTGGGAAAACGAAGAATAACAGCTGATACAGCATTACGTTTAGCAAAATATTTTAATATGTCTCCTCAGTTTTGGCTTGGCCTTCAAATGGATTATGATTTGGATATTACTGAAGATGAATTGGGTGAAAGAATTCAGCAAGAAGTCCGTTCATTAAATCAAGCTATCTAATAGGTTTTTAGCATAACACGGGCATTAAGCAGAAGCGAAAATTTGTACGAATATCCGAAAAATGAGTAAGTAGCGGCTGATTATTGGTCATGCCAGTTGATTAAAAATGTCTGCCGGGAGCGGGTACGGTTTCGCCTCTAGTCGGACCGGCAGGTTAGTTAAGCCGTTACCTATCTTAATTAAACATATCATTAATCTAAAAAGAAACAAATGAAAAAGTATATCCAGCTCATCGTGTTGTATCTTTTCTTGTTTTCTAATTTTTCCCTATTTGCTGCCTATCAATCATTAGATCCTGCTAATCCAATTGGTTTTGATGGTAAATCGATTACTTACCAAGGTTCAACAATCCCATTGGGACCAAAAGCATTTTTTATAGATGGCCAGCTCTCGGATGCTGAAACATCAAAAAATCCATACGTATTCAATTCAATAAATAAAGCTGTCGAGCACCTAACCGATGGCACAGAACAATCTCCAATGGTGCTTTATATCGCGCCCTATGTATATTGGATCGATAATCCGGATGATCCGGAAATCCGCATTCCGAAGAAGGGATCAACTCCTTATGGTTTGGAAATCACATGTAACTGGTTAAAATTCTATGGATTATCGGAATGCGCAGAAAATATAGTACTTGCATGTAATCGCGGTCAGACAATTGGCGCCCGCGGTAATTTTACTTTATTTAAATTTTCTGGTGAGGGGACCAGTTCAGAAAACATCACGTTTGGAAATTATTGCAATGTTGATCTTGAATATCCCTTAAAAACAGAGCTTTCCCGATCAAAGCGAGCTTCAGCAATTGTTCAAGCCCAGCTTATTCATTGTAACGGTGACAGAATAGTCGCCAGGAACACACGGTTTATTAGTCGACTTAACTTATGCCCCTTTGTCGGCGGGAAACGTGTTCTATTCGATCGTTGCCATTTTGAATCAACGGATGATGCATTGTGCGGCAGTGGCGTCTATTTAAACTGTACGTTTGATTTTTACAGTTCCAAACCATTTTACTGGACACGTGGGACCGGTGCTGTTTTTCTCAATTGCGACATACGATCCTTTACACGAGGGAAACAATATTTTACAAAGGCAAACGGCCAATTAGCTATAGTGGATACACGATTTTTTTCTGAAACAATGACCTACCTGGGCTGGAGAGATGTTCCACCAGATGAACTGTGTAATTACCAGTATAACGTAACAATAAATGGTCAACCAGCTTTTATAGGTAAAAATGATTCGCTATCAACTATTGAAATGAAACATAAACCATTGCTTGATGCATATCGATTTATCTACGAAGGGAAGGTTTATTACAATACATATAATTTACTTCAGGGAAATGATGATTGGGATCCGAATGGAATAAAAGACATTGTTATTGCTGCAGAACAGCATTTACAGAAGTCACTTACTAATATTCCGGTTCAATTATTAGTAAATCAATCTCAAGCACATATTGAGACAGATAAAGATAGCGTGTCATTATCTGCAAAATTGCTTCGGTTTGGTAATTTTAATTCACAGATAAAAGAACTAATATGGGAAATATCACCTGAATATAGTTCCTTTGTAAAGCTAAATGTACGCGAACGCGGATTGGTGTGCGATGTAATACCGACAAATACAACAAATGAATCCAAAAAAGTCATTATTAAAGCAAGAACACCATCGGGTTTGGAGGCAGCAAGTGTAGTTATCGTTTCGCCATCCAAATTGGAACCGCCCCAATTTATCACGCTTCCTCAAATTTTAAATATCGGTAATGGTATACTAAAAGTTAATTATAAGCTTGATATGAGCTTTGATGATCATTCGCTGGTTACATGGTCCCGTTGCACCAATTCTGATGGAAGCAATCCAATTGAGACTGCGGTTTCAAGGTTTAATCAACCTTTTCTTGAGTACAAACTCTTACCCGGAGATGTTGGATATTTTATAAAGGTTGATGTTGCTCCTAAACATATAAGATGCGATCCAGGCAAAGCAATATCTGCAGTTATGAACACTGCCATCTCCGCTGAAGAGGTGAAAACAAATCCCAATATCCTTAGTACTGATTTCAAAAATATTTGTACATCAAATCAACCATTGGTAATTCCCGGATTTTGGACATTCGACCACTTCCGTAATACGAATGGCAATCAGGAAATTGATCCAAAAATTTCTAGGAAAAAAGAGGAAGATGCCTGGTACTTTGGCGAAGGAAGTAATGGCTGTGCAAATATGGTAGGACTATTGCAAACAGGTCGAAGTGCCAGTCTATTTTACACTCCGAGAAATAATAATTCCAAAAACATAGAATTGTCAATGACAGTTGCTCCTTTTAAAACTGCAGGTCAGGGATTTAGTATTGCACCGCTTTACATGGATATTTTAATTAAGTTTGATGCCAAAACCATGTCTGGTTATGCCCTACGATTTATCCGCACAACAAAATATCATAATGCCGTCGATTGCATTCTGATGCAATACAAAAATGGAAATATTATAGAAATAAGCGAACCCATATCCACGAATTGCTATAGGACACCATGTGATATAATTCTTTCAGTTGAAGGAACTACGTTAAAAG
>JARRPN010000380.1:0-4349 GCA_037382875.1 Calditrichaceae bacterium
ATTTTTTTGATCAGCCTTTATAGTTTTATTATTATACACCAAACCTATTTTAACCGGAGTATTCATTATGCGTGTTTTAAATTCAATTATAATCGTTTTCATAGCATTGCTGGTAATGAATCCAACATTGCTGGCACAAAACGCTCAAAATGATGCTACTTTATCCTTTGTTGATGTAGTTGATAATCTGGATCAGACCAAGCATACATCTTTATATGTAAAAAATTATTGGAAAAAGATTAAAGGTGATGAAGTTACCTGGCAGGGAATAGTGTATAATGTAAAAGGAGGTCGCGGCAAGGCGCAGATTCTGGTTGCGAATAAGGAACGTAAGACATATAAAGGATATAATATTGTTCTGGTAACCTATAATTTAGATACAGCCGCTGGGCTAAAACTAAATCAGGAAATTAAATTTACAGCATTTATTTATAATTATAAGGGTCGCAGAGGAAATCCTATTATCATGTATCTGGATGAAGCTGTTATTATAACACCTTCTGATAAAAAATAATATAAATGTATATACTATTCGCACTTACCGGTTTTGTTGTTATTCTTTATTTGATCGTATTATTTATAGGTAAAATACCTGGTATAAATAATTATTTTTTCATTGCTGCAATTGCCATCTTAATAATTTCAATTTATCTCATCTTAAATCAGGATAAAACCAGGGATCATTATAAGCAACTGGATACCTGGCCACATACTGAGGCTACAATCATTGAAGAAAAAGTGGCAGGGAATCGGGCTGTGCTACCGGAAGTAACGTATGAGTATACTGTAGCAGATAGCATCTATCATGGGAAAAGTAATCTTGGAGTACCAGCCTTTGGCGGCAGAAACAAAAGGACGCTCACTGCTCGAATTGCTTTAAAAGATCTGCCGGTTGGTTCAAAATTGATTGTAGCTTACAATCCGGAGAATCCTGTTATATCTACGACACAAATAAATCCGCCATGGAATCATTATATGAAACTGGGATTTGGGGGATTACTCTATATCTTTGCATTACTGGTTTTACTCTTCAAAATCCCATTCACAAAAAAACAAAACAAGCCACAGAGCCCACAGAGTTAATAAAAATAATGATTTTTTGGTATATTAAAATAGGTTTTACTCTGTGTACCTCGGTGGCTGATTAATTTTAAATTGTAAAGAAAACAAAGTTAAAATATCTTTGCCTGTGATGTGAGGATTTTGTAAAATTTGCTTTTGTTATTTAACTGAGTTTTCTGATTGGATATATTAATGGATCATCGCAAAGCTTTGCTGAAACATCTCGGACTTTCTACTTTTGTTGTGGTTGACCTGGAAACTACCGGCCTTGATCCGGAAAAAGACCAGATTATTGAAATTGGCGCTATCAAGTTTATCGATGGTAAAGAAGCCGATCAGATTGATGAGCTTATCGATCCAGCCATGCCCATTCCGGAATTCATTACTCGTCTAACAGGCATCAGTGACAGCGATGTGCAAGGAAAACCACCTATTGATGATGTGTTTCCAAGATTGGTTAATTTTATGGCTGATGCCGCTATGATTGGCCAGCAGGTAAATTTTGATGCTTCCTTCCTCGAATATCATCATCGTAAAATAAATAATGATTATTATAACTGGGAGAACACACTTCTTCGGTTTAAATACGTGGATAACCTGCGTCTGGACACACTATTTTTAGCCAGAATTTTAATGCCTTTTCTGGATGGTTATAAATTATCGGAACTGGCCAAACATGTGGGATTTGACCTGGAAAATGCCCATCGGGCAATTGAAGATGCCAGGGCAACCGGCTATGTGTTTTTAGAGTTGGTTGATCGGGTTCTTGCCACGGATAATTTGGCTTTATCGAATATAGTTAATCTGCTTTATCCTAACTCGGTTCGGGCGAAAACATTCTTTCTGCCTGTTTTAAAATTTAAACAGCAAAACAATATAAAGGTGGATTCTGTTTCACTGATCGATGAAGCCCAGAATGTTCAACAATTCTATAATGTGATCGGAGAAGGTGATTATCAGCTTGAGGATCCGGATGATTTTGAGGTTGAGCCGGTCACAGAGACTCAGGTGGATGACTATTTTCATGCAGATGGTGCACTTTCCAGGCATCTAAATAAATATGAATTGCGTGAACCGCAGCAGGAAATGGCCCGCATGGTGGTCGATGGATTCAATAATTCGGAATTCGTAATTGCAGAGGCAGGGACCGGAACCGGTAAATCAATGGCCTATCTTATTCCCGCCGTAGAATGGGCAGCCCAAAATCGAACCGCATATCAGCGTATAGTTGTTTCCACTAATACCAAGAACCTGCAGGAACAATTGTTTTTTAAAGATATTCCTTTATTATATAGAGCCGCAAAAAATCAATTTAAAGCCGTATTACTGAAAGGCCGGGCCAATTATCTTTGCCTCGACAAATGGCATACGGTTATGACGGATATGAATCAGCGTCTTTCGCAGGATGAACGGACACGCATTCTTCCGCTGCTGTTATGGGTTGATCAGACCCGCACCGGTGATATTGCGGAAAATGCTGCATTCCAGCTTGAACGCAATATGAATCTATGGATGAAACTGATTGCAGAAACTACTTACTGTCCGGGGAAACAATGCAAATATTATAAAGACTGCTTTTTAATGAAAGCACGCGAGCATGCGAAAAAGGCTGATGTGGTGATAGTGAATCATTCGTTGCTATTCTCTGATCTGGCATCGGATAATGCCGTATTGGGTGAATACAGGAATCTGATTGTGGATGAAGCGCACAATATGGAAAAGACGGCAGCCGAATATCTGGGCATACGGGTCAGCTACTGGACTTTTCGAAATTTATATCATCGACTCTATGAAGAAGAACCGAAACGTAGTGGTACATTGCAGCAGATGGACTTTCGTTTAAGCAAAGCCGGACTGGATGAAAAGACTCAAAATATGGTTTTCAAACCACTCAATTATTTAAAACACAACAGACAACGAGTTTAGTCGACAGCTTCGTGAAAAATATGCTAATGCTGCTGGCGGCAAAGAAGACAATCGTGTACGATATTTTAAAAATTTTAAATATTTTAATCAGCTATCGCTACAAATTGATGATCTGAAACAAAGTCTGAATAGCTTCAATCGCAATCTTGAAACAATGGTAGAGGTTCTGCAGGATCTAAATGAAGACACTTTTGAATTTCAGGATCAGATTTTACGCGAGCTGATGGCCATTGCCGAAGATGGTAATCGTTTAATCAATGATTTTGAATTTTGTCTGATGGCCGATGCGGATCATTTTGTATACTGGCTGGATGTGCCTAGAAATGAACGTAATAATGATGTCGTATTACATGCCGTGCCGTTAAATATTGCTGAACTGCTAAAAAATCATCTGTTTGAAAATCTTGATACTGCCATTTTTACTTCGGCGACACTGGCTGTGAATAAAAATTTTGATTATTTCACCAAACGAACCGGATTAAGCCTGCTGGAAAATAAATCTGTTCAGACAAAGGTACTGGGTTCACCATTTAACTTTAGAGAACAACTGCATCTTGGCATTGCTGATTTTATGCCTGATCCTCGCGATAATGATTATGCAGCATCACTTCAGGAAACCATCGGGGATATTCATGAACAGCATCGTGTAGGGATACTTGTTTTATTTACAAATTATTCGTTGCTGAATTTGATGTATGAACGCATGAAACCATATTTTGATGGTGAACGAATTTTACTACTGGCTCAAGGTAAAAGCGGCAGCCGGACCAATATCATTAACCAGTTCCGGGAAAATAAAGACTCTGTGCTATTTGGAACGGATAGCTTCTGGGAAGGTGTGGATGTGCCGGGCAATGCTCTGGAATTGTTATTCATTCCCAAATTACCTTTTGACGTGCCGAGTGATCCGTTAATATCTGCCCGTATGGATGAGATTAAAAAACAAGGTGGCAATCCATTTTTTGATTATTCAGTTCCGGAAGCCATCATTAAATTTCGCCAGGGTTTTGGCAGGTTAATTCGCAGTAAAACCGATACGGGTGTTGTGATCGTAGGCGATAATCGTCTGAGCAGAATGCAATATGGGCAGCATTTTTTAAACAGCCTACCCATCGATGCGGAGATTTATAAAGACAAGCAACAGATGATGGCTGCGTTACAAAATTGGTTTTCTAAAACGCTTTCTCAATGATAAGTGAAGTGATTGTTTGAATGAATGTCATTCTGATCCCGATAGTTCATGATCGGGAGAAGAATCTACTGTAAATGAATAATGTTTGGATTCTTCAGTCGCAGGCTCCTTCAGAATGACAATATGACAATATATGATTGAAAGTTGATGCCATGAAGCCATTGATTAT
>JARRPN010000381.1:0-3884 GCA_037382875.1 Calditrichaceae bacterium
GCAGGCAGAGCGGCGGAATTGGGTAACAAAGTTCTGGTGCTGGAAAAAATGCGTCAGCCCGGTCGTAAACTGCTCCTCACTGGTAAAGGCAGATGCAATATTACCAATAATGCCGATATCAACGAATTTATAAAACATATATATCCGAATGGAAGATTCCTGCGCACTGCTTTCAATCAGTTTTTTTCCGGTGATATTGTTGAATTGCTCCATAAATATGGTGTGAAAACCATTTTGAGCCGTGGCGGCAGATACTTCCCTGCTAGTAATAAATCCGCAGATGTTCTCAATGCCCTGTTAAAATGGACCGCTGAATTAAAGGTTGATATCCGATGCGGTCAACATGTTGAAAAGTTGATTGTTGATGATGGTTTTATACAGGGACTGCAAGCCAACGGACAAGTTTACAAAACGAATAAAATAATATTAGCAACCGGCGGCAAATCCTATCCGGCAACCGGTTCCAACGGTGATGGCTATGATCTGGCCCGACGACGGGGACATTCAATCACAAAACCGTTGCCTGCCCTGGTACCTCTGGAAACAAAAGGCAGTATCGCTCAAAAACTGCAGGGACTCAATCTTAAAAATGTTAAAGCAGCGGTTTGGGTAAATAACAAAAAAATAACTGAAGAATTTGGCGAAATGCTGTTTACCCATTTCGGACTCTCCGGCCCGATTATTTTAACACTCAGCCGGACCATTGTGATGGAATTGCAGCAAAAAAATACAGTGGATATCATAATCGATTTAAAACCGGCTATCGATGAGGCAAAACTGGATAAACGTTTGCTGCGTGATCTGAATGAACATGGCAAGAAAAAAATTGGCAATATTTTTAAATTCTGGCTACCGTTATCCATGATACCTGTTTATATTGACTTATTAAATATTAATCCTGAAAAAGAATGTCACCAGATATCGGCTGATGAGCGTAAACAAATTCGCTATTTATTAAAAAATCTACGATTCAAGATATCACATTACCGATCCTTCAAAGAGGCTATCATTACTGCAGGTGGTGTATCCACAAAGGAAATATCACCCAGGACTATGGAATCTAAGATTATAAAAGGTCTCTATTTTGCCGGTGAAATAATCGACCTGGATGCCGAAACAGGCGGGTATAATTTACAGATTGCCTTCTCCACCGGCGCTTAATATCTAATTTTATTTTTGAACCGGACACTTATGATGTTCTATAACTATAAAATTTCAAACTAAGCCACTAAGATCGCTAAGATAAACGGATTAATTTTTTTGTGTCTTTTTGACTAATGAATTATCCTGTAGCATCTTAGGATAAGGTTAAAATTAAAATGACCTTCAGTAAAAATCGTAGTAAATCTAGGTAAGTGAAACGAAAAAATTCTGACTGCCCGCCAGGCATGCTTTGTGACGGGTCCGAGTCCTGTTTTCTGGACGAGTTTCAGAATTTTAGTGTAGCGAACCGTTGAATTTCAAGATTTTTACTGTAAGTCTTGATTTCTTTGGTACTTTCTGCATCAAGGCAGAAAGTACTTAATTCTTATTTAAAATCTTTTTCTAATTTACTTTTTTTGAGCCAGTCAAAAAGTAATTCAAAATTAATATAATTTGGCTTAAATCCTACTTTTCATTAATTTGGGCACTTTCTCAATCACAAAGACCATTTTACATATTGGAGAAGATAAAAATATGGAATTTCTCGATATCACATATTTTAATAATTCTATTAAACAATGGCTTATAGCTCTAGCGGTTGTTGTAGTTACATTCCTGATTATCAAAATCGTATTAGGATTTTCCAAAAGACGTCTTAAAAAAATATCAGTCAAGACCGTTAGCAAAGTGGATGATCTTGTTCTTATTATTCTTCAAAAGACTACTTCCATGTTAATATTTATTCTTACGTTATATATAGGTTCGCTATTTATAACAATGACACCGTTTATTTCCGGCATTGTACTTAAAGCCCTGATATTGATTGTTCTTATTCAGGCTGGCATTTGGGGAAACGCGATTATCACATTCTACATCGGTGAGTACTCCAACAAAAAGCGGGAAACGGACGCTGCGGCTGTAACCACTATGTCTGCAGTAAGCTTTGTCGGGAAAATACTTCTTTATACAGGACTGCTCATAATTGCTCTGGATAATTTAGGTTTTGATATCACTACCCTTGTCGCTGGTCTCGGCGTTGGTGGTATTGCCATTGCGCTTGCCATTCAAAATATTTTAAGCGATCTGTTTGCTTCCCTTTCCATTGTGCTGGATAAACCTTTTGTTATCGGTGATTTTATTATCATCAACGAATATTTGGGTACAGTTGAACATATCGGCTTAAAAACGACGCGCATCCGAAGTCTTTCGGGTGAACAGTTAATTTTTTCCAATAATGATCTATTAAGCAGCCGGATCCGAAATTACAAACGTATGCAGGAAAGACGGATCGTCTTTACTATCGGAGTCATATACCAAACGACCAGAGCACAGCTGGAAAAGATTCCGGTCCTTATTAAGGATACTATTGATAAACAGGAATTAGCCCGATTCGACCGTTCACATTTTAAAAACTTTGGCGATTTTTCTCTGAATTTTGAAACCGTATATTGGGTAGAATCTGCAGATTATAATCAATACATGGATATACAGCAGACAATAAATTTAAAAATTATGGAAAAATTTGAGCAAGAAAAAATAGAATTCGCCTATCCGACCCAGATGGTATATATGGAGAAAAATAACTCTGGACATCAATAAATGGCCCATATTCAATTCTCAGTAGGTAGTATGAAGCAGCAGTTTGCAGTCCGCAGTGGCAGTTTCAAGAAACTAGTAACCAGTAATGCAAAACAAGTGGACTTTTGACCAATGACTACTGACGTCCGAAGGACTTATGACCGCATAGCCAATTGACTGCAGGATGCAATCTGACACACGAAGTGCCAATGACTATTTATTAAACAGCAATCTTACTTGCAATTAATTGCTCATTCAAAAAATCTACGACAGCCTGGCTGTATTCCTGCTCGAGGCTTTCGAATAACGATTTTACCGAAACAATCTCTTTTACGCGAAAGGCATTGGAACCAGCAAAGGTATAGCCCTCTTCCATGATACCCCTTTGTGCATTGGTCAACGCTTTGGCAATGCAGTAGGGGGCCTCTCTAAATTCACAGGTTTTTAAACATTTCCATGGACAACGGAAAGGTTTACGTTCACCGGCGGTTACTTCATCAAGAAATTTATTTCGGATAGCCCGGCCGGGTAATCCGACAGGACTTACGATAATTTTTATATCATCCTCTGTGCAATCGATATAGGATTGCTTAAATTCCAGGGAAGCATCGCATTCATGGGTTGCCACAAAACGGGTCCCCATCTGTACGCCCTGGGCGCCCATTTCCATAAACTTAAAAATATCCGCACCAGTATAAATGCCTCCGGCTGCGATCACCGGAATATTTTTTTCAAATAGTGTTTCAAATTTATGTACTACCTGTATTACATCAGGTATTAGCTGTTGCAGGGAAAAAGCAGGATCAAATATCTGTTCTTTTTTAAAACCCAGATGACCGCCGGCTTTGGGCCCTTCCACCACAACCATATCCGGTACATGATTAAATTTTTTCTGCCAGGTCTTAAAAATCAATTCAGCAGCCCGGCCTGAGGATACAATAACCGCGGTTTTGGTATGAGCATGCTTTAACCGGTCAGCCGTTATTTCTTCCGGAAATTTCACGGGCAGTCCTGCGCCCATAAAAACGATGTCAATTTCTTCATCATAAGCCAGGTTTAACAGTTCATCATAATCCGATATAGCCACCATGATATTAATACCCAGAACACAATTGGTTAATGAACGGGCTTTATGTATTTCTCGTTTCAGCGCAATATGATTG
>JARRPN010000382.1:0-5469 GCA_037382875.1 Calditrichaceae bacterium
CACGTTTTGTATGCTCATCGGTTAAATTCTGAATTTCTTCTAATTCAACGCTGAGTTCATCTTCAGATAATTCATGACTTTTTTCAAGCTTTTTCAAATGATCATTTACATCTCGACGAACATTACGAATAGCTATTCTGGCCTCTTCAGCAAATTTATGAACCAGTTTAACTAAATCTTTGCGTCGCTCTTCACTTAACTGTGGGATAGGAACCCGGATCAGGGAGCCATCGTTACTGGGATTTAAGCCGAGATCTGCTTTCAAAATCTCTTTTTCTATCTCACCTCGCATGCTTTTTTCCCAGGGCTGGACAACAATGAGTCTGGGTTCAGGGGTTGTAATTGTAGCGGCTTGATTAAGTGGAACACGCTGACCGTAATAATCCACTTTAACCGAATCTAATAAGGCGGGTGTTGCTCTTCCTGTTCTAATTTTAGATAATTCATCAGTAAATGCCTGGATCGCTCCATCCATTCTATGTTTGGCGTCCTTACGTAACTCTGTTGCATTCATAAGTTACTCCTGTACTTTTGTACCAATTGATTCGCCTAATACGACTTTTTTTAAGTTATCTGTTTTATCAAAATTGAAAACAATAATTGGTAATTTATTATCCATAGCTAACGTAATAGCTGTGATATCCATTACTTTTAATTTTTGTTCGACAACTTCCATATAACTTAGAGAATCATATTTTATTGCATTAGTAACTTCTTCAGGATCAGCGCTGTAAACACCATCTACGCGAGTACCTTTTAGAATAACATCAGCATTGATTTCAATGGCTCGTAATACAGCGGCTGTGTCAGTTGTGAAAAAGGGATTTCCAGTACCGCCACCCAAAATGGCAATATTTCCATCTTTTAGACAATCAGAAACTTTAACATGATCGAATACATCCGCTACTTTGGTCATCGAGATAGCGCTAAATGTTTGAGCTTTAATACCGTTTCTTTTGAGGATATCCATAAGCGCCAATGAGTTAATCATCGTAGCCAGCATACCCATCTGATCAGCAGTTACCCGATTCATGTCTTGTGCTGCATTGGATAATCCTCTGAAAAAATTGCCTCCCCCAATTACTATGGCTAATTCGACACTTAAATCGTAAACCTTTTTAATTTCGTGTGCAAAATATTCTAAAATACGTTGTGAAACGCCCTGACCATCAGTACCAGCCAGGGATTCACCGCTTAATTTCAAAAGGATTCTTTTATATGCCAAATCAGTTTTGGACACGCATTATTCTCCGATACGAAAACGGGAAAAACGTTTAATTGTAATGTTTTCACCAACTTTGGCAATAGTATCCGTTAGCAATTGCTGAATTGTCATATCCATATCTTTAACATAGGCCTGTTCTAGAAGGCATACTTCAGAATAGTATTTATCCAGTCTACCCTGTGCGATCTTTTCGACGATATTATCCGGTTTACCACTTGCTTTGGCTTGTTCTTTGAAAATTTCCATTTCTTTTTCCACCACAGCCTCGTCCAATTCTTCTCGTTTAACAGCAAGTGGATTAGCGGCAGCTATATGCATGGCAATATTTTTTGCAAATTCCTGAAAACCATCAGTATTGGCTACGAAGTCTGTTTCACAATTAACCTCAACCAGTACACCGAGTTTACTGCCTGGATGGATATATGCATAGATTGTGCCTTCTTTGGCTTCTCTATCAGCTCTTTTCGCTGCTTTGGCAATACCTTTTTTTCTTAACAGATCCAATGCTTTTTCAAAATCACCATTTGATTCGGTGAGTGCATTTTTACAATCCATCATACCTACGCCGCTTTTCTCACGCAGCTCTTTCACCATGGCGGCTGTTATTTCTGCCATTTTTATGACTCCTTATTCTCTTTTTTATCGATTGCTTCTGCAGCCTTTACATCTTCCTTTTTATCCTCTTTTTTTGAAGATTCTTCCGACGTCGCTTTTTTTGTCTCTTTTACTTTTGAAGGTTTCTTAGTTTCCTTTTTGGCTTTAGAATCCGCTTTTTTCTCAGTCGCAGCTTCATCTTTTACCGCTTCCTGTTTTTCCTTTTCAACTGCTTCTTCCAAAGCCTTGTTTTCTTTAACCTTTTGTCTCGCCTCGTTAACTACTTCAGCTATTTTACTGGTAATTAAACTGATACTCTTTGCTGCATCATCATTAGCCGGGATCGGATAATCAATAATTGTCGGATCAGAATTGGTATCCAGCATTGCCACAACAGGAATATTCATTTTACGTGCTTCTTTAACGGCAATGTGTTCTTTCTTTGTGTCAACTACAAAAACGATTCCCGGCAAACGTTTCATTTCCTCGATACCGCCCAGAACCGCAAATAATTTTTCTTTTTCACGATCAATCATCAACCGTTCTTTTTTGGAAATCTTTTCATACGTACCATCCGTACTCATTTTAACCAGATTTTTGTAATGTTTGATCGATTTTTTAATGGTCGAAAAATTTGTCAGCATACCGCCAAGCCATCTATGTGCTACAAAAAACTGTCCGCAGCGTTTGGCTTCAGATTCAATAATTTCTTTGGCCTGAACCTTCGTTCCAACAAATAATACTTCATAACCTTCCGAGACAACTTCTCTAACAGCCTGAAGTGCTTTGTCCAGATTGGTCTGAGTTTTTTTAAGATCGATGATTTGAATCCCGTTTTTCTGCATGAAAATATATTCTTTCATTTTGGGATCCCAGCGGCGGGTCAGATGACCAAAGTGTGCGCCAGCGGCAAGCAATTGTTCCAATGAAACAGAGGGCATTTCTTACTCCTTTACAACTTGGGTTAGTCCTCCACCATGTTTTTCCATTTCAATCTGCCAGCCGGCAGACACCCGGAAATGGCAACACATGGTGTGTGTTTTTATTTATTAACTAATTTACAAAAAAAGCCAGATATAGGTTCTGGCTTAATAAATTTCAACAGTTTTTTTAAATGGATTAACGTTTTGAGACTCTCTCGGATCGCGTGTTAACAATCCACCTTGACGAAGAGGTGAACGGTAATCTTCACTATAAGCCAGTAATGCTCTCGCAATCCCCAGACGTACAGCACCTGCCTGACCGGTTAAACCGCCGCTATTTACACGGATATTAAAATCAAACTTATCCAGATTATCCGTTAGCGCTAGAGGTTGTTCAATATCCATTTTCAGTGTTTCACGTTTAAAATAATTGAGCAAACCTTCTGTACCATTGACCACGATTTTACCTTCTCCCGGAGTCATTCTTACTCTGGCAACCGCCCCTTTACGTCTACCTATCGATACATATACTTCCATTTATAAATTCCCGGAATCTAATTCAACTCTAATTTTTGCGGACTTTGTGCTTTATGCGGATGGTTAGGACCAGCATATATTTTAAGCTTAGTCCCCATACTTCTTCCCAAAGAATTTTTCGGAAGCATCCTTTTTACCGCAGATTCAATTACTCGTTCCGGATGTGTTTTAAGCATTAAATCAACCGATGTTTCCGTAACTCCACCCGGATATCCTGAATGACGAAAATAAGTTTTTTGCTGCATTTTTTTACCGGTAAGATTTATCTTTTCGGCGTTTACAACAATCACGAAATCACCTGCATCCTGATGCGGCGAGTAAATAGGTTTATTCTTACCACGCAATATATGTGCAATCTTACTTGCCAGGCGTCCTAAAACCTGACCTTCGGCGTCAACGACATACCAGCGTTTCGAAGCCTGGATTTCCTTTTCTGACGCAATATATGTTTTCAACGTATCCTCCTGACGAATCTTGAAAAGTCGAGCACCGAATATAATAAGTTACTTTTTCTTAGTCAAGAAAATTATCACTAAATTAATGATATTTTTTACATTTGAAACGTGATAAGATTAAATATTAAACTATCTACCAATTTAGGCTAATATTAATTACTTTTTATCTACAATTATTATTTTAAATGTTAACTTTTCAATTTGGATTACTTTGATCGTAATTATGATTTTAATAACTTATGAATTGAGAATATTTTAGAATTACCTGGCGAACAGAACAGATAAAGCGTCAACGACTTATGCAATCAAACTCACATAAAAAATTATCTACAATACGATTGGAATATTTTCCGAGTCTGGAATATTTTTGGAACCTGTCCCAATGTAATAAATTAATTTTGACCGATCATTTTCAATATTCAAATAAAACAGCAGCAACCACATCTGCCCCAATCAATGATACTAACATTAAACTGAAAATACCCATTGCCCACGACAAAGAAGTGAATCCAATTTTCAAAAAATGATTGGTTATATCTCAGGCTGGAAATTTATCGTGCTTCTGATGTCGGGTATGAAGATGATAATAATCAAAATGTAATAAACTGGTGCAAAGATTTAGCTTGTTATGACTATATAAATTCCTCCTTTGTTTTCGAGCAGGGATTTATTGACAATAATATACTTGAGCAACAACAAATATCCATTCATCAATTTGCACGATTACCCGATGCAAATATTTTTCAACACTATAAAGATAAATCCATATTATCATTTTTGTTTCAATTCGGACCTGAGGCAGGTTATCTAATACGCCAATTTAAGACTGAATTTTAACATTCTATTGCCTTGATTTTATTTTTTCATTTTAGTAGGTTTTGCTTAATTATTTTGATTAATATTGTGATTCATCTTGGTCTGATTAATAAGGAATTTAATGCACGTATTTGACCAACTTTTAGACCGGCAAAAGGAAAAGAAAGCCGGCTATTTAGTATTGATCGATCCTGATAAAACACCAATTAAAAATTTAACCGAAACGGTTCAAACCGGTATTGAAGCTGATGTTGATGCCTTTTTAATTGGCGGCAGCTTACTACTCACTCCTGACTTTGATATCTATATCAAGACATTTAAAGAATTCAGTGCAGAAAAACCAGTAATCATTTTTCCCGGATCATCTAATCAAGTCTCTGCCTATGCGGATGCAATACTATTTTTATCCTTGTTAAGTGGTCGCAGCGCACACCATATTATAGGAACACAGGTTCTGGCAGCGCCGATAATTCATCGGCTAAAACTGGAAACCATATCCACAGCCTATCTTTTAGTAGAATCGGGCAAAACAACCGCTGCTCAATTTATGAGTGGAACCATGCCTTTACCACGCTATAAACCAGAAATTGCGGTAGCACATGGATTAGCCGCTAAATATATGGGCTTCCAGACAATCTATCTGGAAGGTGGCAGCGGTGCTGATCATTCTGTACCGGAAGAAATGATTTATGCGATATCCAATACAGTTGATTTACCACTCATTGTCGGTGGGGGCATTCGCACACCGGAAACCGCAGCTAAAAAGGTTGAAGCCGGTGCCTCATTTATTGTTACTGGTAATATTTTAGAAAATAATAATGATAAAAATCTTCTTAAATCATTTGTAGCTGCTATTCATCAATGATAAATAAAATTAATATAAAAGAAAAAATCGCTACGCATATCAAGAGCGGTATCA
>JARRPN010000383.1:0-2929 GCA_037382875.1 Calditrichaceae bacterium
GGGCCACACGAACTGGATGCGGTGGAATGTTACCTGTATAATATTTTTATGGATCCGGATATCATTGATATTCCATTACCGGGATTTTTACGCCGGAAATTTATTGCCTGGTTTGCCAAAAAACGGGCGCCTGAGAGCACAGAAATCTATAGAAAGATTGGTGGCAAGACACCGCTTACAGATATCACCTATAAACAAGCCGAACTGCTTGAATCAAAACTGAATACAAATGGCAATTCTGAGTTTAAGGTATTCGTAGCCATGCGATACTGGTATCCCTTTGTTGAAGAAGTATGGGAAAAGGTCGTTAAAGAGGGGTATCAACAACTCATTGTTGTAACGCTCTACCCATATTATTCCACCACAACGACTGGTTCGCTAATATCTCTGATTAACAGATTAAATAAAGATAAAATTTTTGCGGATGATAATATAACAATCATTGACCGCTACGGCGATCATCCTTTGTTTATAAAGGCAATGGTCGAACAAATAAAGAAGGAACTTCAAAAGAATCCGGTTAAGGATTTAATGCTGAGCGCGCATAGCATTCCGATGAAACGAATCAAGAAAGGTGATCCCTATCGCGATGAGATTGAGCGATCTGTAAGTTTAATCAAAGAACAGCTGCCCAGGGATTTAAAAATCCATTTATGTTATCAAAGCAAAGTGGGACCGATTGAATGGCTGAGTCCGCAAACGGATGATATGGTCGTAAAATTAGCAGAGCAGGGTGTCAAAGATTTGTTGGCTTATCCCCTGGGATTTGTGGCTGATAATTCGGAAACAATATATGAAATCGGCATGCTGTATAGAGATTTAGCCAAAGAAAAGGGCATAATAAATTTTAAACGGATCGATGCACTCAATACAGATCCGAATTTTATCGATGCTCTGGCCGATCTGATATTGAATCGCTATAAAGAAAAATTTGCCTGATTTTAATGATACAGGATTGAGTATATGACGGAAACTAATCAAAAAAGAAAACGAATAGCTATAGTCGGCGCAGGTATATCGGGTTTATGCTGTGCTTACTGGCTGGATAAAAATGGATTTGATGTTCATGTTTATGAAAAAGATAACCGCATTGGCGGATCGATTATAACGGAAAAAGAGGAAGGATATTTAATCGATTTAGGTCCGAACAGTGCGCTGGAAACCTCAGATACCTTGCGCGAATTAATCCGTGAGCTTGGGCTTGAAGATCAAAAAATTTATGGTAATGAGGCTTCGAATAATCGCTATGTGGTACGCGATGGTAAATTGCATCCGATTCCTATGTCGCCGCCCAAATTTTTAAAGACCAAGTTGTTTTCTACCAGTGCCAAATTACGGTTACTAAAAGAACCTTTTATCAAACCAACCGATGGTAATGACATTTCCCTGGCTGATTTTGTTCGTTACCGGCTTGGTGGAGAATTTTTAGATTATGCGATTAATCCGTTTGTTGCGGGTGTGTATGCCGGTGATCCGGAAAATCTGAGCACGCAGGCGGCTTTTCCCAAACTCTATGCACTGGAACAAAAGTACGGCAGTTTTATTAAGGGAACTATCAAGGGGGCCCGGGAACGTAAAAAACGCGGCGAAGTTTCCAAAGACCGGGCTAAATTATTTTCATTTATTGACGGTATGCAGATTTTCCCAGACACGATCGCAGCAAAACTGGATGGAAAAATTACGCTTAACGCCCAGGTAGAAGTACTAAATAAGAACAATGGTAGACTGGCAGTAGAAATCGAGTCGAATGGTAAGAAGGATATAAAAAATTTTGATCTGGTTCTTCTATCCACACCAGCGGATGGTCTATCAAAAATTTTAAGTAATTTGGCATCCAAGGAAGCTGGGCGTATTGAAAAAACAGAATATCCTCCCGTAGCTGTGGTCTTTATGGGATTTAAGCAAGATAAGATTTTGAGGGATCTGGATGGGTTTGGTTTCCTGATACCAAAAGTAGAGAATAAGCAAATTCTGGGCAGCATCTGGAGTTCAAATATTTTTCCAAAGAGAGCGCCGGAAGGCTATGCAGCATTCACAACCTTTGTCGGCGGAACACGCCAGCCGGAAAACGGTTTGCTGCCGGATGATAAATTAGAAGAAATCGTTTTAAAGGATTTAAATGATCTGGTGGGTTTGAATGGTACACCGGATTTCATTAAAATAAAGAAATGGCAGCGGGCTATACCGCAATATACCATGGGCTATCCTGAAGTCCAGCAAATGTTTGGTGATTTGGAGAATCGTTTTCCCGGATTGTATTTTGCCGGTAATTTCCGTCGCGGTATTGGCATGGGGGATAGCGTGCTTAGCGCTCATGAAACCGTGCAGAAAATAATAGAATCAAATCAATTATAGAAGTGAACTTTGAGCAGGTAAGTATGAGATTAATCATACCCCCCTTAGTCCCCCCTTGGTAAGGGGGGATATAGAGGGGTGTTTTTAAAAAGGAGATAAAAATGTTTACACCCTATTATCGCCCAAGAAGATTACGTAAGAATGAAGATATACGTCGTATGGTGCGGGAGACCATTTTAACGGTAAATGATCTGATTTACCCGATGTTCGTTGTTGAGGGTAAAGGCGTTAAAAATGAGATCAGTTCGATGCCAGGAAATTACCAGTTATCAATAGATCTGCTGGTTAAAGAGGTTAAAGAGGTTCACAATCTCGGTGTACCGGCAATTATTTTATTTGGAATTCCCTCAAAGAAGGATGCCCTGGGCAGTGATGCAACCAGTGATGATGGGATCGTACAGCGCGCTGTAAAAGCCATTAAAGATGAAGTGCCTAATATCTATGTCATTACAGACGTGTGTTTTTGTGAATACACGGATCACGGCCATTGCGGCGCAATAAAAAACGGTACGGTTGACAACGATGCTACATTGGATATGCTGGGTCAGCAGGTGGTTACCCATGGTAAAGCCGG
>JARRPN010000384.1:0-2928 GCA_037382875.1 Calditrichaceae bacterium
CAGTTCTTCTTCCGGTAATAATCAAGTCGCAGCCTACTTTAGCCAGACTATGAACACATGCATGGCCAATTCCACTGGTTGCTCCGGTTACGAGTGCAATTTTATTCATCATAATAATTCCTTGTTTGTAACTTGTATTTTGGTTTTTCGTAAAAGTTTAAGTTAAAGAATTCAAATGATGAATCCAAAATTACAATTATGTTAAGTTCTTCAGTACAGTAAGTGCCATTTATTGAGTCTTAAAAACTTGATTAAATGACAAATAATATAGAACTTTCTCGAAGTTTTAATATTGCTTTGAAAGTTAATAATCCAAAAGTCAAAAAATATCAAAAAGGGAAATAACTTTTTGAATAAATTAGATGGTGGCTTGTACCAAAATCAAACAACGGAAAAGGAGAATCAGATAGGCGAGGAGCGTGAAGCCATTTTAGCATGTCAGGCGGGCAATAAAAAAGCATATCGTTATATTGTCGAAAAGTATAAAACGCGGGCCTATTATGCCGCGTTAATGTACACAAAAAATCGCGAAGACGCGCTTGATCTTTCGCAGGAAGCATTCTATCGTGCCTTCAAAGCGATCCAACGGTTTGACGCCAAGAGAAATTTCTATACGTGGTTCTATAAAATCCTTAAAAACATCTGCCTGAATTTTATTCAATTTAAAAAAGTACGCGCAAATTCATCTGATGAATTTGATGAAACCACTATGCGTCCGGTTGATAGTTCGATTAGCCGGCCGGATGAGATATTCGAGAAAAATGAACAAAGTGAATATATATGGAAAGCTATAGACAGCCTGAATGAGAATGACCGGGAAATTATCATTCTGAAAGAGTTTGATGATATGTCCTATCAGGAAATCGCAGATACTCTTAGTATTCCCATCGGCAGTGTGATGTCACGATTATTCTATGCGCGCAAAAAACTACTCAAAAAACTGGAGCAAATCTATGAGTAAAAATAATCCTGCCTGTGAAGAGGCGCGTGTTTTAATGATGGGATTAATGGATAACGAGCTGGATGAAAACCAGAAGAAAAAGGTTTTGGAACATCTGGCTTCCTGTGAAGAATGTGCGAAACAATATAAAGCATTCAATAATCTAAAAAAGGAGACTTCAGAAATGAAGTTCACAAAGTTACCAGAGATGTACTGGGATGACTATTGGGATCATGTTTATAATAAATTGGAACGGGGGATTGCATGGATCATTTTATCACTTGGTGCAATTCTGATCTTTTCCTATGGTGCCTATGAGATGACCTATGAGTTCTTTTTTGATGAGACCATCTCTATTTTCTTACGTATTTCTATAGGCATTTTTTCATTTGGGATTATCGTTCTCACGGTTTCGGTATTACGAGAGAAACTGATGATTCGGCATATTGATAAATACAGGAGCATCAAACGATGATAGTAGCAACAATACACGAAATACCTAACCATGATGTAGTAGAGATTCTAGGCATAGTTGAAGGTAATACAATCAGGGCTAGAAGTGTACTCAGGGATATATTGGCTGTTCTAAAAAATATTATCGGTGGCGAAATTGAGGAATATACGAAATTGATGGCTGAATCCCGGGATCAAGCAGTAGATCGCATGATAGAGCAGGCAGAAGAGTTGGGTGCAGATGCTATCCTCGATATGCGGTTTTCTACCTCAGAAATTATGTCTGGCGCTGCGGAAATATTGGCTTATGGTACCGCGGTAAAATTAAAGATGAAATAATTCCCTCCTAGTAGACTGAAGCATCGTAATATTTTTTTGAAAATATCTTGTTTAATCATTAATTTTGAAACAAATGTTTTCAGATGTTTCACTTTTATAGAATTTTATGAAACTACTTGACGAAAAATTAACCAAAGTCATATTGGACTCCCTTGGTGAAGGTCTTTTCACGGTTGACCAGGATTTTCGGGTAAATAGTATGAATCGGGCAGCTGAAGAGATTTTAGGCCTGCACAAATCGGAAGTTATTGGTGATTTTTGCAAGAATATATTTAAAAACAAACGCTGTTTTGCAGAATGTCCCCTGGAAGGTGTTTTAGAAAAGGGCGAAAATATTTATGATCTGGAAGGTGAGCTTTGCCATCAAAATGGTACTAAAATTCCTGTACGTCTGAATGCCACGGTTTTAAAAGATGAATATCAACAGCCAATGGGCGGTGTTATTTCATTTAGAGATATGTCTTACCTGGAAAAGATTCAAAAAAATTTGATTGGTTCATCTAATTTCTATGGTGTTATTGGTCAGCACAAATCGATGGTTGATATTTATAATTTGATTGAAGAAGTGGCTGAATCAGATTCGAGTGTGCTCATAATCGGAGAATCCGGCACTGGAAAAGAAATGATTGCCAACGCAATACAACAGGTTAGCCGTCGTAATTCTGAACCGTATATTAAAATTAATTGCTCGGTTTTTCCCCCGACCATTTTAGCAAGTGAATTATTTGGTCATGTGAAAGGCGCATTCACCGATGCAGTAAAAGACCGGATTGGCCGTTTTGAACTTGCTGATAAAGGCACTATTTTCCTGGATGAAATTGCGGAGATGCCTTTACAGATGCAGGTTCAATTGTTACGTGTTTTACAGGAAGGCACATTTGAACGGGTAGGTGAATCTACTACAAGAAAAGTGGATGTTAGGGTTATAGCAGCTACAAATAAAGATATCCATAACGAAATGGAAAAAGGGAATTTCCGAGAAGATTTATTTTATCGTCTAAATGTCATACCTATCAATATTCCACCTTTGAGAAAACACAGAAGCGATATACCTCATCTGGTGCAGCATTTTATAAATAAATATTCATTAATCTCGAGTAAGGAAATTGCCGAGATTGATGATGAAGCCATGGATCTGCTCGTTAGTTGTAACTGGCCGGGTAATATTCGTGAATTGGAAAATGCTATCGAATATG
>JARRPN010000385.1:0-3821 GCA_037382875.1 Calditrichaceae bacterium
TTTGACCATCTGCTGAAAAACAGGGCTCGATTGTAAAATACTTAAGGACACTGGCAAAAGAATCAATTTGCGGTTCTGTCCATTCATTGTTAATTTGACGGGTAAATAAAGTAGTCATATATGTATTACTACCGATGTTTACACAAAAATATATTTCATCACCATTCGGTGATATTGCAATATCGCGAGTATGAAAACCGTTTGAAATGAATCCGGGCGCAAATAATTTTGCCAAGGTGTCTGGCGGCGTTTCGCCTATATAGGCTCCCATTTTTTTCTGAGTCATATCGACTTCTGTACAGGAGTTAATGAGAAAATAGCAAATAATACTAAATATATAATATTTATATTTTATCATGTTTAATCCCCGGCTGGTTTTTCAGAAATGTAATAAATATTAAGGTGTTATGACATAAATATTATCGCGAGCAAGAAAAGTATATAGTTTCTCTAATTTATAGTCAGCTTTTTCTATCAATGTAAACACTTTATCTTTTTTGAAGAAATGATTGTATTCATAGCCATAACGCTCCGGATCCCTTTCGACGATGACTACCGGTGTACCGGGTTTTAGCCGCTTACGTAAATTGTTTAAATAGGCAACTGGTTCACCCAAATGATGAAATGTATAGACCATAATAATCAAATCTAGCGTATCCTTTGGAAAAAGCGAATCATTTTCTTCACCCAATATAGTTGTGACTGTATTTATTTTGCGTTCTCTACACTGGTTGTTAATATAATCCAATTTGGATTGAACAATATCATTGGCAAAAATATGTCCCTCAGGTCCAATACGATCAACCATTTTGAATGTAAAATAACCATCGCCTGCCCCAATCTCACCGATAATCATGCCTGACTTTATACCCACTGAATCCATTATAACTGCTGGTTTTTGCCAGCTGTCTCTACCTTGAGCGGTTAATAGAATAGGAAGTACGGAGCATAATATAAACCATTTGCGGAAGAGCATATAGATTGCCTCATTTTTTAATTTTATGATTTGGAAACAAGTACTAAATGAATACGAATAAAATAAGAAATGTTTTCAAACAGAAGAAAAAATATTAACTCCAGATGACAAGCATATGAACTAACTCATAAAGATATTCACGATTTTGTTGATCCCATTCAGGAATCTCCGTTAATATTCTATTGATGTTTTCTATCATTTCAGATACTGTGAACGCAACAGAATACATTTTTTCATTTTGTTGTGTACTGACCTTTAGCAATCCCTTTTCACATAGGGTCTCAACAGCTTTTGATAATCCAGCATAAGTATATAATTCATATACATTGTTTATATTATATAACTCAAGTAAGCTTAGAGCTGATTTTTCATAGAGATAACCCAATAAATGAAAGTACTCTCTTACTTTCATTAAATCAGCGAGAGTGAGTCGTATTTTTTCAATATTAATGACTTTTGTAGAAGAAAGTGGTATCTGCACGAGATCTATCTTTATCATCTTATTAGGTCCACCAAGTGCTTCATCTACTAGTGGAGATGAAGGCTCATGTGGTATGCCCTTATCAGGCAGATTCATACGATATGCGAAATAATTTTTAAAATTATATACTTTTTTAGATTTTTCAATAATAGGTTCGGGATCGAATTCTTTTATTTCAAGCAATTCTGGAAACGTATCAGAAATAAAAGCAATAACCTGACTGTCAATTTCAGTTCCATTATTCTGTTTGATTTCATCCTGAATTGCTATGAGCACAGAATCTAAAATCTCAATCTTTTCAATTTCATAAGGTATCTCAGGTTGCTTAGGTTTGAAATCTGCAATTTTATCTTGAATTGTGACAGGAATTTCAATGATATCAAATGTCAGGTCATCAGATGGAGTTATTTTCGAATAATATGGTTTAAATCTGGGAAATAGGTAAAAACTTACCGCAAGAATGAACAATGCTATTATAAATGCAATGTGTAATCTTGTGGCAATTATTTTACTATACGAATTTTGTTTTGCCAATGATTATTCCCCGTTTTCTATTTTATGGGGACTTAGAAATATTTAGTTGAACTCAATTATTTATAAATTGTTCTATCCAATTTATATCAAGATAAGAAGAATCAACAGACCGGCTAATATTTTATCATATAATTAATATTAACCGGCCTAGAAATAATTACATACCCGGTATAAATTTACCTAATGTGGATCCTAATCCAACTGCTATTACAACCCATATTATCCAAAGAGTTAAAACCGGTGTCATGGCTTTTTTAATAGTTGTTTTGTACATCACTGAAAGACCAATAACCCATAATATCATTTGCCAAAATACAAACAAATCAAATCGGGCTAATAAATAGTGCAACCAGGTTTTGGATTCTCCTATAGGTACGGCAGGTAGTAGAATTGATAAATCCATTGATACACCAACCATTGTTCCTTTCTGCATAGCCAAAAAAGTTGTAATAAGTACGTTAATAATACCTACAAGTCCTGACCACATTATTAATGAAAATATCTTTTTATAAGTTACTTCATTACCACTAATCATTAAGTTAGAAGCAAGTAACAAAAGCCCCGCTATAATGAGATTTACAATAAGCATACCTATAGGTGCTGCAACAAATCCGATATAGCGAAGCGGACCTTGCATTCCTGATTGTGCAGCTTCCATCTGTTGCTCTGTCATATCTCTGGATTGTAAAACTTTCAACTGATCATTTAATTGAACATCCATTGTCATGAACATCATAAATAATACAAATACAATAATAATTATGAAAGGCACGAACCATGTTGGTTTCTCATTAATTGCTTCAAATGCTTCTCTGGGTGACACGAAGATGTTGATGATTTTATTTATTAAACTCATCGGTTTTTTTATTTCTGCATCTTCCATACAAACCTCCTTTTACTATTACAACATAAAATCTATTCATAGTAAAAGGAGGGTTAAACAGGCCAGCAAAATTTACAATAAAATTTATTAAATATAAAGAAAGATATGAATGAATAAGCGAATTGATATCGATTAAAAATGATAAAATGCAAATTCAAATTCTAATTTTTAATAATTATATATGCATGATAGAATGCTGCTGAGCTCTATTATTTATAAGTAAAACAAGGACTTATGATAGTAGAACTATACTTAGCAATATTGGCATGAATATTGAATAACCTCAGACTTGATAAAGAAGGTTCTGAAGAATCAGCTTATTTTAAACTGAGGATTATAATATGTATGTTGTGGTAGAGGAAGAATGTATCAGTTGTATAGCCTGTGAAAGTGAATGTCCAAAAGGAGCGATTGAGTTAAAAGAAGGCGATATAGCTTATATTAATCAGGATAAATGTGAAGAATGCGGAGATTGTGTTGATATTTGCCCCACAGGTGCTATTATTCAAAAATAGTTATAGGTTACTACTAAAATATATCAGTTTGTATTGATATTTATTGCACTATGTTAGGTTATATTTCTTAATTATAGTTACTATCTTACTTTTAAAACTTATTAAAATATCTATAAAATAATTGAGATGCGTTTACTCAAAATGCAGTCCGATGGATCGATCCTTTAAATCAAGCCAGGAATGCATTTCATCACGGATATCAACGGATTCTTTCAATTCTGACAAGACATCGTCCACATAATCGGTATGTCGCATACCTGTAAGTACACAGCTAACACCCCGGGTTGTCCGTAATGCCCGTAATGCCTTATGACTGAGTTTTTTTGTACCATCCCATTGATCATCAATTCCCTGAATGGCTTTTTTAAACTGATCAATTTCCCGGGCCGCTTTTGCGCGATAACGGGCGGTTAAACTATCTAAAGCTTTATT
>JARRPN010000386.1:0-2923 GCA_037382875.1 Calditrichaceae bacterium
AATCAATATGGATGAATCCTATAAAATATTATCGCAGCAGGAATTAGAGTGTATAAAGAAAATCCTGATCGTCCAGCAAAAACCATTCGGTGATATTTTGCTAAATACCGGATATTTTCCAGTACTGCGACGCCATTTCCCTAATGCCCGCATAGATTACCTGATTCAGAAACCATATATCACAATTCTTGAAGATAATACTTACATTGATAATCTTATAGAAATGGATAAAGTGAAAGGCTGGAAAAAATTTGTTTCTTACATAAAAATCATTAAGACTATTCGGAAAACTAGGTATGATTTAATTATAGATCAGCTTCGAGGTACAAGTTCGGTTAGATTTGTTATTTTTAGCGGAGCGCGATGGCGTCTCGGATTTAAACTTAAAACGAAAAAACGTATGGGAATTACTTTCAATCGCTGGAATTGGATTTTCAATCTTTCTGTACCTAAAGGTGAGACACGTTACTATTCCCGGATGAAATTTGATGCTCTTCTTCCTTTGGGCATCTCTGAAGTTGAACATAATATATTTTACCATGTAAAACCTGAATCCCTAGAATACATTAAAAAATGGATTAGCGAAAATCGTCTGGACAATAAAAAGATTATCATTTTTTCGCCAGGAACGCCGGTTAAAAGAAAACAATGGAATTTGGATTGTTATGCTGAACTTGCAGATATGATACAAAACAAATTGGATCTGCCTGTTGTATTACTTTGGGGACCGTGTGAAAAGGATGATGTTAAATATATAAAGAATAAAATGAAAACGACTCCGATTATGGCCTTGCCGACCACCTTTAATCAAGCTGGTGCTTTGCTGAATTATGCTGAATTATTAGTAACTAATGATGGGGGCATAAACCACCTCGCTGTTTCACAGGAAGTGCCATCAATTGCTATTTTCGGCCGGAGTTCCAATCCAAAAAAATGGTGTGCCTGGCATAAACCTATTCATTTTTGTATAAGAGCATCTGATTATAAACATGCAGTAGATAACCGATTTAATATTTCAGTCGAATATGTTTTTAAGAAAGTAGTAGAGCTTAGACAGATTATTGAAAAAATATAAATTAAACGTTTTAATTCAAAATTTGCTGGAAAGCTGCTTATTTTATTTCATTATATTCAACAAATTTTTTCAGCTCATTTAATACAAACGGTAATACTCTTTTTATTTCAGTATATATATCAGAATATGTTTTCTCAAAGTACTTTAGTTCATGTCCGATTGGATCTGCAATGGAAGGCACTGCCAAAGGTTTCTCTCTTTTCCAGTCCTTCAATAAATAAAATTTATGTTTTTGTTGTGGATAATGTTTCTTCAAATAATGTAAATGATTCATAGCCATACAAAATATGATTGAGGCATCATCAACAATCTGTTTGCTGATTTGTTTTGCTTTATGAGAGGATAGATCGACTTCATTATCATCAGCTATCTTCAGACTAAAATCATGTGCAGGCAAAGGACCTAAATCCAATGTTCCCGCAGATTGAATGTAAAAAATATCCTTAAACTTGGTTTTTTTCACCATAGCTTTTAAAATCCCTTCACCCATTGGTGATCGGCAGATATTTCCAGTACAAACAAAAACTACATTAAATTTTGTTTTTCTTTTTTGAAAACTAATGCCTGGTAGCAGTTCACCAAGTTTTTCCATCGAGATGTCACCTTCTCGAATTACCAAAAAGGGCAACTTAGTCAGATCTATAACAGTCGAGCCTTTATTGCTATTCATTGGCCCGGCATCCAATATCAAGTCCAGTTTATTACCGAAATAAGAGATGACATCTGTAATATTCAATACACTTTCCTGCCCTGAAATATTTGCGCTTGTTGATGAAATAGGTTTTTTTAACTGAACACTTAATTCATGACAGACCGCATAATCAGGAATACGAAATCCTACTTTCTCCTGATTCAGATGATTCCATGGATGCTCTTTTTCACTAATCTCTTTATTTTTATTTTTTAGCAGAACTGTAAATTTACCTGGTAAAATATTTTTTAAGAGAGCCTGTTTTTTAGGAGATATTGTACCAATTATCTCTTCCATACTATTAATCGAATCTACCATTAATGAGATCGGTGAACTAAGGCTTCTTCGCTTCAAGTGTAGTAATTTGTTAACAGCTTTAGGATTTGTCATATCCACACCCAGTCCATACAGGGTATCGGTCGGATAAACAATAATACCACCGTCTTTAAGCACTTCCACCGTTCGGGATATACTTACAGGATCAGGATTTTTAGGATTTATCTTATAGTATTCCATTTACGTTATATAAATTTATTCTCAACTTTGTTCAGCATGATTTTTCTGTTTAGTTTTCCAGCGTCTGTGCATCCAGAACCATTGTTCAGGATAACGAAGCACCCATTTTTCCAGAACTGACATATGCTTTTGAGTAATCCGTAAAATATTTTCATCGTTAACTTCTTGCGATCCTGATGCCGGACAAATTTCTTCATAATAGGCATCAAATTTACCATAGTCCCTACGGATAGACATAAGAAAAATTAAAGGAGCCCCGGTTTTTAAATGAAATACTGCCGGTCCCACAGCTGCGGAAGAAGGCAGTCCTAAAAAATTAACAAATACACCTTTTTTCTTTGCGTCCTGATCCATTACAATGGCTAATAAATTATTATTTTTTAAGACCTGAATGCCGTCTTTCATAGCTTTTTTTGTATAAATGACTCCCATGTTCTCACGCAGACGATTTTTTTCAACCAATTGATTCACAAGCGGATTTTTTAATCTTTTTGCGATTCCATATATTTTATTACCCATCTGCCCGTGCATTTGACCCAGCCATTCAAAATTACCCATGTGGCCGGAAAGGAGTATTACACCTTTTTTATTTTTATAAGCTTCTTCAAATATCTCTGAATTGTGAACCGTAAATATTTCAG
>JARRPN010000387.1:0-5140 GCA_037382875.1 Calditrichaceae bacterium
GCAATTATTATATTTTATCGATGAGGGATTGTTAAGTTGGAAACAGTTTCATAAATTGATTTGTACCCGTGCATCCGAATGTTACTCAATTAAAAACCGGAATGGCATTCGGAAAGGGAATTATGCCGATCTGATATTTATTAAGAAAACGAACAGTGATCCGGATGAAACTGTACAGACTAAAGCGGGGTGGAATCTCTATAAAAATTTCAAATTTAAATGGCAAGTATCTACCACCATGGTCAATGGCATAATCAAATTTGACGGCACAAAATTTATAACTCATATAAAAGGGATGGAAATTTAAATTGGTTACGATCAGTAATGATGATTTTATTGCTTTCCTAATTAGAGAAAAAGCTCTTCGTTTTGGAAAATTTACACTTAAATCCGGAGGTACATCCCCTTTTTTTATTAATCTTGGAGATATCTGTTCAGGTGAAGCACTTCAATTTGTGGGACAGGTGTTCGCTCAAAAAATAAAAAATGACTTTGGCTTTACAGATATATTATTCGGTCCTCCTTATAAGGGTATATCTTTGGTTTCTGCAACGGCTATTGCCTGGCAGCAAATATTTAAAAGACCTATTTACACATGTTATAATCGAAAAGAAGCGAAGACGCATGGTGAAGCCGGCATGTTTGTCGGTAAGCTGCCTCAAAAAGGTGATCGCATTGTTGTAGTAGATGATGTGTTAACAACCGGCGGCACAAAAGTAGAAGCTATTAAGATGATTGAATCTACCTTTGATGTAAAAATTTCCGGTATCATTGTTACCGTTGACCGACGGGCAAAAGGTATTGATTTGGGTTTAGGTGAATACCCCTTTAGTACGATTGTTTCACTGCCCAATATCATTGGATACCTGGAGCGGCAAGGGGATCCCAATGCAAAAACCATCAATGATTTTTACGAGGGGACATATGAAGAGTAAAATACGTAAAGTAATTCCGGCTCTGGATGTCACAGATTTAAATCAGCTGAAAAAACTTGTTAAAAAAATTGCAAATGTGGATTTTGTGTATGGTTATAAAGTTGGATTCTCTCTTGGCTTGACATACGGATTGCCTAAAATAGTTGATGTTATTAAATCCATTTCTGATAAACCTATCATTTATGATCATCAAAAAGCAGCCACTGATATTCCTGATACCGGAAAATTATTTGCTAAAGTTATGAAAGACAGCGGCTTAGATGAAGTTATCCTGTTTCCTCAGGCTGGTCCT
This sequence comes from Calditrichaceae bacterium, assembly GCA_037382875.1. Classification (GTDB taxonomy): domain Bacteria; phylum Calditrichota; class Calditrichia; order Calditrichales; family Calditrichaceae; genus JAFGKZ01. The sequence goes on from JARRPN010000387.1 coordinate 1,228, forward strand.
GCTACATTAGAAGGTTGGGTGAAAGCATTACAGGATCAGAATTTAAAGGTCATCATTGGGGGGATAATGACGCATCCACAGTTTGTAGTATCCGAGGGCGGATTTATCACGGATGAATCAATCATTAAGATATACGATATGAGTCACAAAATGGGTGTGAACTCTTTTGTTGTACCGCTGACAAAACCGGATGAAACACAAAACTTATATGAAACAGCAAAACTAAATGATAAATGTACTTTTTATTCTCCCGGTTTTGGTAAACAAGGGGGTGATGAAACTGAATTCGGCTTTTTGAAAACGCATTATTTAATCATTGGCCGGTCTTTACTTCAGGCAGATAAACCCGTTAAATACCTGGAATCAGTGGAAAAGAAAATCAATACAAAAAAGTTAATGATCGTTGATGATTCGTCTATTATAAGGAGAATTATTAAACGTCATTTAGATGAATATAATCTGGAAATCGTTGGAGAAGCTTCAAACGGGGAAACTGCTTTAGAACTGTTCAAAAGGAAACGACCGGATTTCGTTACTATGGATATCGTGATGCCCAGGCTGGATGGATTAAGCGTAATCAAAGAAATGGCAAAAATAGATCGTGATGTAAAAATAATTGCAGTGACATCTTTAGCAGATAAGGCTACAGGGATTGAAGCCATCAAATTAGGTGCGAAAAGCTATGTAACCAAACCATTTTCTGCTGAAAAATTACAAACGGCATTTTCAAAGTTAATCTAAACAAAATGTGTCCGGCATTTTTAAAAGGGAATATATGAAAAAAGATTTAATTTCAATGGAGGACTTATCTGTTCAGGAAATTAAGAACTACCTTACGGCGGCTGCAAAGGTGGAAGCGATGCCTCTCCGTGAGCGAGTACAGTTTTTACCCGGCCGCATAATGGCAACTTTATTCTTTGAGCCAAGTACACGTACGAGACTCAGTTTTGAATCGGCTATGCATCAATTAGGCGGTAGCGTCATAGGTTTTGCTGAACAGTCGGCCACATCGGTATCTAAGGGTGAGTCTTTTACTGATACCATTCATACGGTTGAAAATTATTCTGATATCCTCGTTATAAGGCATCCGGGTGAAGGTACAGCCCGACTGGCAGCTCAGGAAAGTCATTTACCTATTCTCAATGCAGGAGATGGATCGAATCAATTGAGATTACAAAAATATTTTATGTCCACAGATGAACCGGGTAAGTATCAATTTAAACAAACAGATGATATCGAAGAAGCTATAAAAAATTGTGATGTTTTATATATGACTCGAATTCAACGCGAACGATTCCCCGATTTGGTAGAATATGAAAAAGTAAAGGATTCATATGTATTAACAGCATCCATGCTAAAAGATGCCAAAGAGCATGCCCGCGTTTTACATCCACTGCCGCGAGTGAACGAAATTGCTTATGATGTAGATAAAACAAAACATGCCGGATACTTTCCTCAAATGAAGAACGGAGTAATTATACGCCAGGCTATCCTGCTCAAACATTTGGGAGTTCAGTTATGAATAATAATAATGAAGTGCTTCTTATTCCAAAGATTGAACTCGGAATTGTAATTGATCATATACCTGCAGGCCAGGGACCAAAAATTCTTGATATCATTTATCAATACGAAGAAATGAAGGATGTGGCAATTACTCTTGGACTCAATTATATAAGTAAAAAGCTCGGTAAAAAAGACTTAATAAAACTACAGATGGAATATCTGGCACCGGAAATTATTCAGCACATTTCAATAGTGGTTCCCGGTGTAACCGTTAAGGCGATAAAAAATTATAATGTTCACAGTAAAGTGGTAGTTCATCCGCCGAAAGAAATAAAAAACTTACTTGAATGTAAAAATCCAAATTGTATTACAAATTCAGAAGGGCATGTGGGTACGCTTTTCACAGCAGCCGATGATGAAATCAGACGTGTTAAATGTTATTATTGTGAACGTATTTTTGATCTGGATGAGCTAGATGTCGTGATTCCATAAAGAAAAAGAATCAGTTTAGATAGAGTTAAAGAGTAAATGGATGATTGAAACAAAGCTTCTTGATTTAGATTTAAAATCCCCGTTAGTATTGGCCTCTGGTATTTTAGGACTTACAGCATCGTCGATGAAAAGAGTTATAGAATTTGGTGCCGGTGCAGTAACCAGTAAATCATTTAATAAGGACTGGCGTACAGGGCATAAAAATCCAAGTATTGTACCATTTGAGCACGGGATGCTCAATGCGGTGGGCTTATCTAATCCCGGTCTGGATGAGATGATTAAGGAAATACGACAGTACAAAGAGCAATGCAACGCACCGATCATTGCATCTATTTTTGGTCGCAGTCTTGATGAATTTGGTGAAGTTACCCAGCGTGCAGCTGAATCTGAACCTGATATGATTGAGGTTAATATTTCCTGCCCTAATGTGCACTCGGAATTTGGCCAGCCTTTTGGCGATAGTTGTCCGGATACCGCTCAAATTACACAAATAGTGAAAAAACACGCTGGTAAGATTCCTGTATCCATTAAACTGGGTCCGCACGGACCTGGTATTGGTGTCATTGCAAAGGTATGTGAGGAAAACGGGGCGGATGCCATTACCGCGATTAATACAGTCGGACCGGGTATGATTATCGATATTGATGTAAAAAAACCGGTGTTATCCAATTTAACTGGCGGTGTATCGGGTCCGGCCATTTTGCCAGTAGCTGTGAAATCCGTTTATGAAGTATATAAAAATGTGAAAATTCCTATCATAGGAACAGGCGGTGTTACGAAACCTTCCGATGCTATCCAGATGATTTTGGCTGGTGCAACAGCTATCGGTGTTGGTACTGCAGTTTATTATGAAGGCATTGAAGTATTTAAAAAATTGAATGATGGAATTGAAGCATATTTGAAAGAAAACAGTTATAAATCGACTGATGAGATCCGGGGTGCTGCGCATGAGTGATACCATGAAGACTTATCCTATACGAAAAATTGTTGAGCATGGTCCCGGTGTGAAAAGTTTTTATTTTGATAAAACATTTGATGTGCAGGCTGGAGAGTTTGTGAATATTTGGTCACCCGGTATAGATGAGAAACCTTATTCGGTTTCTGCGGTTGTTGATGATTTGATTGAGATATCGGTGAAAGCATATGGACCTTTTTCCAAAAACTTGATGACTAAAAGTGTAGGTGACCGGTTAGGTGTACGCGGTCCTTTTGGACATCGTTTTTCACTTCAGAATAATGCACTGCTGATTGGAGGGGGTATCGGTATTGCACCCTTGCGGATTTTAGCTCAGGAGTTAAAAGCCGCTGGAAAACGATTTGTTAATTTGCTGGGTGCAGCGGTAGAATATGAAATAATATTTGCTTCTGATTTTGAAAAATGGGGTAAAACATATTTTACAACGGACGACGGTTCAAAAGGTAAAAAAGGTTTGGTCACAGACGATCTGGTTACAATTCTTGAAAAAGAAAAAATAGAGTATATTTATGGTGCCGGTCCTGAAATTATGTTCGTTAAGGTGAGAGAAATCATCGATCCGTTGAATATTCCCTATGAATTCTGTATGGAACGTTATATGAAATGTGGTATCGGAATTTGTGGCCAATGTTGCCTGGATGGATCGGGAATACGTTTATGTGTTGAAGGACCTGTTCTTAAAAAAGAAGATATTGCTAAGGTAACCGAGTTAGGAATGAAACATCGCGATGCATCAGGACGGCGTGTTTAAACACAGATGTCATTCTGAGGAGTGTATTGACGAAGAATCCCTTTTTTATTTAGAGGATCTTTTACTTTGTTCAGTATGACAATTTGATTTGCTATTCTAAGATCAAAGACCAAAGAATCTTATAAGTTCTATTATTAATAAGAAAATCTTGCCTGGAAACCTTTATGAAGCGTATCGGTTATGATCCCATC
>JARRPN010000388.1:0-2908 GCA_037382875.1 Calditrichaceae bacterium
CACCCCGCAAGGTATAATCATTAAAATCCGGAAGATCGTTCACCGTCTTGTGCCAGGTTACGTTTAGTTTTCCACCCGGATTAACGTCGCCAAATAAAATTTTAGCCATCGCCGTTCCCTGCGCCTGGCCGTTGTATCCTGTCCAAATGATACCCGGAATATTTTTATCATTTTTGAATGCTTCAACTTCCACCATTCCCATGGTTTGCATAACTACAATAGTGTTGGGATTGACAGAAGCTACAGCTTTAATTAATTCCTGCTGATTACCCGGCAATACTAAAGAAAATCGGTCGGATTCTTCCCTTCCCGTACTTTGATCGGTACCCACAAAGATCAATGCAACATCAGCAGATTTTGCCATTGCAAGGGTTTCTTTATCAGTAGCCGGCGCTTCGGGCTCGCGGAAAACCAGGTAAACAGATTGCGGACCTGATATTCCCAAAGTATTAATTTTTGCCGTAACGGGTACAATTGTTCTAAATGCTCTAAAGCCGCCGGTATTTTCACTTAAAACTTTTTGCGAAGAAAGAATGTTACCGGTTGCGGATCCGACCCTTACTTCAATTGATCCGCCGCTGGCAAACACATTCATATTAAATTTCATAGAATCAAGGTTGGTTACATCAATATTATTAAAGGCAATCCAGTCGCCGTCTTTAATGCCTCTTATGGAAGCCCTGCCAAATCTGGCCGAGGTAATAAGTCCTTTCGCGGCATCGTCATATTTAGTTGCATCGTATTCTCTGACTGTACCGTCTTTTTGTTTGGTAGAAAAATTAATAAGGGTATAGAAATCATTTTTTCTTTCGGTATTGCCACCTGAACTGTGGACAACCTCTATATTTAGTCCCTTTTGCTTAATGTAATTCTGAATACCTGCCAGGGGTGTAATTTTAAGTGAAGGTTCAACTTCACCGGAATAATCCCCTAATTCTATAAGATCAGCCTGGGGACCTAATACAGCTATTTTTTTAATTTTTCCTGCATCGAGAGGTAATGCTTTTTTTCCTGTTTTCGAATTAATTTCATTTTTTAACAGCACAGGTGTTTTCGTAGCGACTTCTATGGCAAGGTCATTATGAGATGGATCGTTGATTATATCTGGTTTGATGTCTGCATAAGGAACAATTTCCTTTGGATCAAATTCACCAAGCCGCATTCTTATACTAAAAATATTAACCAGTGCTTTGTCAATATCGCCCTGTGTAAGTAATCCTTTTTCAAGCGCGTTTAACGTATGATGCTGATAAACATCGCCACAATCCGTATCAACCCCTGATATAAGTCCCAGTGCAGCAGCTTCCTCATTAGTTTTCACGTAGTTGTGTCCCCTGACCATATCACTAATCGCACCGCAATCGCCCGTAACATAGCCATCCATTCCGTATGTTTTTCTGGCGATGGTATCAACAAGGAATTTACTGGCTGATACAGGAATTCCGTTCACAGCGCTATACGCCGTCATAATGGCCGGCAGATCATAATCCCTGATAAGTGTTCTGTAAGGTACAAGGTAATATTCCCTCATATCCCTGTCATCCATATTTGCGCTGCCGGTATGGCGGTTAAATTCCGTATTGTTGGCAAAATAGTGTTTACCGCAGGGCACAGCTTTAAGATAAGTTGGATCGTCACCCATGAGTCCCTGGATAAATCCCTTCCCTATTTGCGAGACCAGAAAGGGATCTTCACTGAAGGTCTCGGCAGTCCTTCCCCACCTGGGATCTCTGGCTGGTTCGACGACAGGTGACCAGTATGTGAGGGTAAAAATGAGATCGTGGTTAAAACCTCTTGCTTCATCGGAAATAACCGATGTTTCGCGTTTAATCAGTTCGGGATCCCATGTCGAACCTATCGCCACGCTATTGGGGAAAGAAGTGGCTGTCATACCGCTGTTGTTATTTCTACCTAAGATGCCATGAAGCGCTTCACCCCAGAAATCATAGTGATTAACGCCCAAGCGTGGTATGGGCGGCATGGTATTGCCTAATTGACTTTGTTTTTCTTCGGGTGTCATTCTTGAAACAAGATCCGCGGCTCTTTCTTTAAATGAATAAGATGGATCAAGATAGATCGGTTTTTTTGCTTTCTTGCTGTCCGGCACCAAAGCCATTAAAGTAAAAGAGCAAAGGATTAAAATAGCGATTCCGATAATTTTCATTTTCATGGATAAAGACCTCCTTTATTTTCTGATTATTTTCATCTTTAAAATAGTAAATAATTTTGTATCAAATCTATTGAAAATTCATAATCTCTGAATCAATACTGAATAATCAGCATCACCAACCAGTAGAAAATTGTTATCATAGACTATTGCATTTAATTCACTCTCAGATATTTTTATTAGTTTATTACATTTGGAACAACTGGGCAAAGTAAACAATTCGCCGTTTTTACATGCAAGGATGAATTGATCCTGATCAGGATCATAAGTAAGGTCAATTGGAGTATTTTTCAGGTAATTAATCGTGTCTTCCTCATCAAAATAAACTGATAATCTTTCTGCCCAGACACTTCCCAGAGAAGATGTTAGAATGGAAGGCGATCCATCCTCATGAATTCCAATAATGATTATATTGTTTTTAACAGCTAATATCTTTCTGAATTTCGAATATGGATTATATCCGGCATACTCTTTATTATAATCCTTAATTTCCCATTTAAGACCATTAATTGATTTTATTATCTCGCCGGCATCTGTTACGCCAATAAAAAAGGAATTATTTGATGATAGTGACAAAATATTACCTTTAGCCTTAGTCTCTGAAAGATTCCATACTTTGCCATCCCGCGAAGTGAGTATCGTACCGTTCTCAGCGCCTGCTACAATCAGTCCGTTTCTTGAAGTAATTCCACTGATATTTTTGTCTGTTCCTGATTTAGCCTGATTAAATATTTTTCCATC
>JARRPN010000389.1:0-2906 GCA_037382875.1 Calditrichaceae bacterium
AATGGGTTCATTTTGCAATCGTATATGATCAATCGGAAGTGAAGGCATTTTTTAATGGTGTACTCTTTGCAACCTATCCCACTGTCTGGCTCCTATTCGGAAATGATTATAAGACGTATAAAAATCACCAATGCCATCGCTAGCGGGATAGGTTGCAAAGAGTACACCATTAAAAAATGCCTTCACTTCCGATTGATCATATACGATTGCAAAATGAACCCATTGATATTCCGGTGCTTCATATTGGGTGTTTATCCATGTCCATCCCGGACTTGAATTTCCAAACGCCCACTGAATCGTTCCATCCGGCCTTCTGGCAATTTCATACTCACCTTCTCTGTTCATAATAACACCACCCCAACGTGGATCGACCCCCGGACCAGTTGGATAGATCCAGGCTTCTAAGGTGAAGTCATCTGTTAATCTCAGACTTTCATCACCCCAGGCATTAATATAACCATCTGTGCTATCTACATTTACTTTCACTGCATTCCCATTATCGGTTAAACCTTCTCCAATTGGTACTTTTTCATACTCCAATGCAAGCTGTATTGAATCAGTCGAAATGCCTGTAAATCCGTAATATTGATTACTTAACGGCAGTAAATTTATCCGCTTAATCATCAGTTTTTTACGTGATTTATCTATAGTGATTGTTCCATCAATATTATTATTAAAAATATTATTAACTGCAAAATAGAAGGGTGTATCACTCAAATCCAGTACTGATTGGGCGCTGTCAATTTCCGGATAAGTCCACACAACTCTACCCAGTTCCGGGTAATTGCTGTATGCCGATCCATCACCAACAACCACTTCTTTTTCTGCGAAATCCGGATTGCTAACTGCAAATTTTAGAGTGCGTGGATTTATTCTTATTTTTTTAAACTGATACCTATGCTGCTCCTCATAAGCATTCACTTCCGTGTAAGCAACCGGATTAATCTCCGAGGAGTTCATTGTAAAATATTCTTTGGCAATGGTGTCTGTTTCCACTATTGAAAAATCACAATAGATAACAGCACCATGTGTCGTATCACCACCTACAAACAAAAGATACTCATCGCCTCCGGGTATGGGCAAAATACCATCCGGGTATTCCAGTATTTCCTGAGCGCTTCTGTAAAAAGCAGGAAGAATGGTTGTTGCCTCACTCACGTCACCTCGCGAGTTCTTAACATAAACCTTACCTTTGGAATCAGCAGGCAATTCAAAAGGTTCGGAATTTTCGTAAAAGGCTCCGTTCTTAACCAAAGATACATTTTGTTTTTCACCATCAACCGTTACATCAGCATTAACAGAAAGTATAGGAAATCCACGCGGTGTAGCATTGACTAATACATGTTTAAAATCAGGTGAAAAAGTTGCCAGGATAATATCTGGTGATGGATCAGCACCCGGACTCTTCATACTGATAATTGTATTGGGATGCATGGGTAAATCCATGATATTATTAGGGCGTCCTTGATTATTCCATTCATCCTGTACTTCTGAAGAGGGAGAAGACATATACCAGTTGCCCGGATAGGAACGGCCTTCTATTTGATATTGCGCCCCGTTTTTTTCAACATCAAATACTTTGGATACCAGATATCTGAATGTAAAACCGGGATCATAAAAATCGGTTCCGGCATATACCCGGTAGAGATAAGCTTCGCCATCACCCAAATCAGCATGGATATTTACTACAACCGGATCAATATTGGATTTCCATGATGACCAGTCTACATCGTTTTCAAAACTTTGTGAATCGGAATTCCAGCGGCCGATTTTGCCATCCACCTGTGTCACGACCAGTGAAATAGGCGCGCCGAGTTGAATACTTTTCAATTCATCCATGGTAAGCGCTATCTGCTTTCCATTTTTATCCTGTTCAATTACAACATAGGGTGATGATTCATCAGGAAATCGTTCACCTGGTGCCAGGGTATTGATAGTTTCCGGACTGGTAATAGTGGCAATAATTTTCTTACCCACTACAACATTAAATTGAGTTTCAACATCATATATCGGTGCGCTGCCCTGATTCTCAAAGTACACACCCAGACTAATATAAGCTGCTTCGCTGGGATTCACAGAACGGGATTTACTCCAGTTCACTTCATTATTTACCGAATTACTATACGTATATGATGATGAAACAGACATGGACATAGTTGCCGAAGCGCTCGCATTAACTCCACCTGTACCTGCTTCAGCTGTAACAGTTTCCTCATATCCAACTTCAACGCCAACGCTAGCTTCATGTGTGGTCGTTTATGACTGACTACCCCCGTCTGTATCTGTGATTTCACCATTTGGTGTAATACTATACTGTGGCATTTTAACCACAATAATTGGGCTGGATGCCACCAGAGGATTATTCTCCGGCCAGGTTACTGCCGGATGCATGTTTACTCCGGTAACTTCCGTATAATCACTGTAAGGATCACCATCTGTACTCCAGCGCAGGGGATCGGTAATGTAGTAATTTTTAGTTGTATCGCCATCCCAGGCTTGCAGGCCATCGATGGGTGAATATGTATATCCATTCACCTCCAGGGCGTTATCGATGCCGTCTTCATCATCATCGGCAGTTGCTTTTAAAAGCCGGATCGTGCCATCCGGTGCAGGCATCTGTACCATTTGTGAAGGTTTAGGCTGCGCATTAACAACGGTTGCAGAAAGCACAAAAATTAATACAAACAACGAAAATGACCTAACGAATGAAGTAATCCTTTTCCCCTTAAAAAATATTAATCGTGATTCCATGAGTTCCCCCTTTTAAATATGTTGATATGCTTTTTATTATAAACGCGTAGAAAATTACTAAAAGTGATAATCTTAATTATTTTCTATTTAAAATCGTATCAGTTTTTCGTGATAAGCGGTTGAAATTCAACAGATCGTTTAGGTTGTTACTCGAT
>JARRPN010000390.1:0-7344 GCA_037382875.1 Calditrichaceae bacterium
CCATAGAAATGAGCTTATCCACAAAAAACATACGTGATTCAAACATCCAGTCATGACACAATGTTACTCCCTGGGCTTGTGTGGCCAGAATAATAATAGGGCTCATCAAATCGGTGGGGAATCCCGGCCAAAGACCCACCTGTATCTTTTTTGCACTGGATTTTAACTCGGATGGTTTAATATATAATATATTAGAATCACTATACTCCAGCTGAACACCCATTTGTCTTAAGTAATATTCTGTCATCATTAAATGATCTGACATGGCATCTTTGATAAATAGATCTCCATGTGTGCAGGCCGCAGCGATAGCAAATGTACCGGCTTCAATATGATCAGGAACAATGCGATGTGTTATTCCTTTAAGTTTGGTAACGCCTTCAATTTCAACTCGCTGGGTTCCGGCGCCATGAATTTGAGCACCCATTTTTATCAATACATTGGCTAAATCTTCCACATGCGGTTCACAGGCGGCATTATAAATCGTGGATTTTCCGGGAACAGCTGCAGCTAATATGAATGCATTTTCAGTTGCAGTGACTGAGGCTTCAGGTAAAAAAATGGTTGCCGTGCCAGCAAACCACTCATGTATAAAATGGAAGCTCGCAGACTACCGGCCATTTCTTTATCCAGTTTGTTAGTCTTTATCGAGCCGGAAATTTTGTAAGTATTTGGTCTGATTTTCTCAACCATTTTTCCAAGATCTTTCAAAAGATCAAGCATAGACCACACATCGCGGATTTCCGGCATATTTTCCAGTATGCAGGTTTCGTCTGTCAACACAGTGGCTGCAATAATAGGCAGTGCAGCATTCTTATTACCGGCTACGGTTATTTCTCCTGAAAGGGGATTACCACCATTAATTTTAAATTTTGCCATTTTTAAATTTCCCAATTAACTGCACTTCCATCTTCAAATCTATACCGGTCTTTTCCTTTGTTTTATCTTTGATCAGATTTATTAATTCAACTACATCCTGTGCTTTTGCATGACCTGTATTCTCGATGAAAGCTGCATGATTTTCTGAAATTACCGCATCACCACTGCTGATGCCTTTTAAATTTAATACGTTGTCCACAAGGTATCCAATCGAAACAGAGGGTAAATCTGCCTGATTCTTTTGTTCTTCAGTAAGGTTTTGAAATATGCATCCGGCTGATCGCCATGGCTGATTTGATTTATAACGTGCCCATTTTTTTGCCGTTTCACGGGCAGTTTCAACATTACCCTTTTTTAAAATCAAATTGGCTTTCAGAACAACTTCCCGGGTCTGATGTAACCTACACCAGTCATAGTCGAATTTAAAATATTTTTGATCAACTTCCCGTATATCTTTGCCGTTGCTTATTAAAGCCATCTCAACGAGTTCACCAAAAAAATGATCGGCCCCGTGCATATTCATATATATTCCACCACCAACTGTAGAGGGTATCCCTGAAAACCATTCCAGGCCGCTGATGTTCTCTTTAAATAGCTGTTTCATCAATGTGCCCACAACAGCGCCGGATTGAACTTCAACAATCACAGAAGAGTTTGTATCAACGTTATGATTAGAGATGGTGATATCATCCGGCCGATCAAATCGTCGTTCAATTATATTTGTATTTTGCTCTGTTTCCTTATAATCACCAATAATTTTCCAGTTAGTTGCATTATTAAAGATAACCAAACCGTCAAATCCTTCATCGGAAACGAGGATATTGCTGCCTTTTCCCAAAACAAATAGTGGAATATTGTATTTTGTTCCTAAAGAAAATACCTGATGCAGTACATCACTTGTGTTCGCGGTTACAAATATTCTGGCAGGTCCACCAACACGGAATGTAGTGTAAGAGCTGAGCGGTTCGTTTTCTTTGAATTGAATGCCTGCGGATTGCAGATCATTAATAAAATTTTGCATCAATTTTCTTGTTAATCCTTGTTAGATGCAACTTATAATTTTTATCCGAAATAAACAAGATATAGGCTGTTTTGGTATTTGAATTCCATCGGAATAAATCGTAAAATAAAATGTCCAACAAAATGTAATTAGCAGAATTTTAAAAGCAAATTAAATGTAATTTCATTGGTAACAATTAAATCATTATCTCGTAAATTTGAATAATTTTCAATATAAAGACTGTCATATAACATCAGCTGATAAATGGAAATTAAAATACAAAGCTTAACAAAAATCTATAACGATTCTTTCAAAGCGATTTGTGATATCGATTTGACGATTCACGATGGATTGTTTGGTCTGCTTGGCCCGAACGGAGCCGGAAAAACAACTCTGATGCGTATTCTGGTGACCCTGCTGGATCCAACTTTGGGAGAAGTTACCATCGATGGAATGGATCTTAAAAAGGATCGGTCGGATATCAGGAAAATTTTGGGTTATCTTCCACAGGATTTCAATACATTTTCTAAAGTCAAGGCCTGGGAATTCCTTGATTATAGCGCTCGATTGGCGGGACGAAGCAAGGGATCGGCTGGCAAATAAACTTTCCGGTGGCATGAAAAGAAGGTTGGGTATTGCCCAGGCCCTTATAAGTGATCCTAAATTGCTTGTGGTTGATGAACCAACAACTGGGCTTGATCCCGAAGAGCGTATCCGCTTCAGAAATATATTAAGTGATATGGGCCAGGAAGAGAGAATAATTATTCTTTCGACGCATATCGTCGGTGATATTTCCAGTACGTGTACCGATATGGCTTTGCTTTTAAAAGGTTCGCTTGCTTTTAACGGTGCACCGGATGCATTCATAGAATATGCAAAAGATCATACGTTTCTACTTAAAGTGACTGATGAACAATTAGAGTCGGTGAAAGAAAAATATGCAGTAATATCGACAATTCCGGGAATCGAAGGCTGGCAGGTTGAAGTCGTCGCCGATGCGGTGGATGAAGCAAATTCAGAACAAATAGATCCAAACCTGGAACATGCTTATGTTTATTTTGTGGAGTTTCTAACACAAAAGAGGGTGATTGAAAATGTCGGGTAGCTTTTGGACAAATGCCCGCCAGGAAATTATTATTCAGTTGCGCGGCTGGTTTTTTAGATTATTTGCCATTGCCGTATTTGTTGCTTTGTTGCTGAATAACATGATTGTGTATTCCAATTTTGTCCCGAGTCCATGGGCATTAAAAGGTATTCAGTCGTTTTTGCCATTCAGTAACGTCTACCTGTTCAACATACCTTCAAGCGTTTTACTTGTTTTTTTACTGACAGATCTGATAAAAAGGGATATGCGAATAAACAGCATGGAAGTAATTTATGTTCGTTCCATGAGTAATTTCAATTACCTTGTTGGAAAAGTCTTCGGATTACTTCTTCTTTTTTTATTTTTAGAAATATTCATCTTGCTTGCCGGGGGTATTTTTCAGATACTTTTTGGAGCAACTCACTTCAAACTGTATCCATATCTGATCTATCCTTTGATTTATGCAATACCCTCTATGATATTTATTACGGGAATTACTCTTCTGGTAATGCGGGTGGTTAAAAACCAGGCTGTTGCCATCATCCTGGTGCTTGGATATCTTACACTTTTGCTGTTTTACGGTGCTGGGAAAATGTTCGGGATATTTGACGCGCTTCTGGTAAAAATACCATTGGTTGCATCTGACTTTGTAAAAATACCAAAGCTGGATATTTTTATTTTGCAGCGTCTGGCATATATGTCAGCAGGACTTGGATTTATTTTTATTTCAGCTCTCTATTTTCATCGGTTGCCGCAGGAAAAACTGTCCAGAAGCTTGATGCTGGTTATATCGTTTGTTATTCTAATTTTTTCAGGTGTATTATTTTTCAAATACTATGATCATTTTCATTCCGGTCAGCTTCTTCGTGAAAACATGAAAAAGCAGACGGAAATGTACAAAGGATGGGAAAGTGTCAGTCCTGTATCCTATAAAATGGATGTGGAACAACATGGTGATAAAATTCAAGTCCGGGCAAAAATTGTATTTACAAATACGACAACCAGCCCAATTGAAAAATATATCTTTAGCCTGAATCCGGGGCTTCATGTTGATAAAATTGAGGGTATTAACGAATTTAACAGAAATGCACATGTAATTGAGATTCCGGCTGGAAGCCCTCTCGCACCCGGTGAAATGGATAGTCTGACTTTTGTTTACTCAGGGGGCATAGATCAGAACGCATGCTACATCGATGTAAGTAATAAGGACCTGAATACTGTATTGCAAATATGGGTCGCACAAATTGGCAAGGATTATGCTTTTATAACAAAGAACTATATGCTGTTAACTCCGGAAAGTATATGGTATCCTATTGCTGGTATTCCGGCTTCAATGTTATTTCCTGTTCAAAAAAATCAAAGTTTTTTTGATCTGGAACTGATCGTTCATCCTGAAGATGGATTAAAAGTGATTGCTCAGGGTCAGCCAAAAAGAGCAAAAGAAGACAGTGCATATATTTTTAAATCTGAAGTGAAAGTTCCTTCGTTCAGTGTTATTGCCGGTGATTATACAAAGGAGTCAATTGTTGTAGATAGCATTGAATACAGTTTGTATCGTAACTCGGACCATGATTTTTATGAACCATATTTTACCGATATTATGGACACGCTTGGAACTGTAATTAGTGAAATGCGAAATGATTATGAACGCGGCCTCGGTTTGCAGTATCCATATAAACGATTGAATCTTATTGAAGTCCCTGTACAATATCATGCTTATCCGAGAGTCTGGACGAAGGCCACTCAATATGTTCTACCCGAACAGGTACTCCTTCCGGAAATGGGTTTTGCACTTGACGGCGCTGATTTCAAACAGATGCAGGAACGACAGAACAGGAGAAGCAACCGGACCAATATGTCATTCTCGAAAAAGGAAGAGGAACTGATGATGGTCCGTCGTTTTATACAATCATCGATTATGGGTGAAAACAATATGCGTTTTATTTCGGAATTGTCTGATATTACCGCAAATTATGATGTATTCCCTCTGTATTTTACATACGTTATTGATTTCCACTCTGACAGAGTGCCCGTATTCAAACTCGCCCTGGAAGCATATATGAACGAAAAAAATGAAGATGATGGTCCGGGATTTAATAGAAGAGACGAAGACCTGACGCCGGGCGAAAAGGCATCCCTGTTATTGAGTCAAAAAAGTTTGAAAACATTGCTCTCTGATTCTATTAAAGACGAGAATCTTGCGGATGTTATTAATTACAAAGGTACTTTTTTATTCAAACTGATTTCATCTCAATTAAAAAAATTTGAATTCGAAATATTTATTTCGTACCTTTTTAAATCTCATTTATTCAGTTTAGTGGAAACGGACTGTTTTTTAAAAGGAATCGTCCAGAAATTTTTGATGGAGAACGGCTGCGTTATCAGGTGATCTTTAAAATTACAAATCCTGAAGATGTCACAGGAATTGCCGAGTTGAGATTCCGGACTGCTGACCGCCGTAGATTTATGATGGTAGGTGGATCCCCTGAAGAGGAACCTGCTGACCGGATTCTTAAACTTGAGCCGGGTATTACAAAGGAGATTGGTGTTGTTCTCGATTCAGAACCGAGAATGATGACACTTAATCCGATTGTTGCACGCAATATTCCGCTGGAATTTACGCAACGATTTAGTGATCCAGAACTGAATCAAAAATTTAAGGCGTTTGATGGTGAAAGGGTTGTTGAAATTTATTCAAAGCCAACCAGAGAACTTGAATTAATTGTCGATAATGAAGACCCCGGTTTTTCTGTTGAAAATATGCAATACGGAAGTGTGATCAAAAGAATGGTTCAGGGTAATAAAATTGAACAATCTGATGAATATACCCGATTCAGTTTCTGGCGGCCTCCCGGTCAATGGAGCCTGATAAAGAATGCAAATTTTTACGGAAAATTTATTCACTCTGCCTATTATATAAAATCCGGTAATGGAAACAGGACTGCAACATGGGAAGTGGAAATTGAAAAGCCCGGTCAATATGAAGTATCTACCTGTCTTCAACCCCAAATTAATTTTTTCCGGCACTACCATCTAACTGATTTTATGGGGGAACTCCATTATCTTATCAAACATAATGACGGAACTGAAGAGATTATACTTGATCTTAATTCTGCGGAAGAGAACTGGAATTCACTGGGTGCATATTATTTTTCAAAAGGAAAAGCCTATGTAGTTCTTTCCGATGAAAGCGATAAAAGACTGATCATTGCAGATGCTATAAAATGGACGATGCAATAATATATACAATTTTTATATTTTTGTTAATGGGATATTAAGGAATACAAGAATGAATAAAAGACTCAATTTGTCAGTTTTGATTGTGGTACTGGTTTCCGGGATATTTTCCACCGGGCTATTTGCACAGCGGGTGATTACGATGCAGGAGGCTTTGGAAATTGCTACCGAAAATTCACCGCAAATCAGGAGTGCAAAAATTAATCTTGAGCGGAGCCGCGAACTTCTAAATGCCCAGAAAGCCGCTCTGAAGTCAAGATTCAGCTTAACACTGGAACCGTTCAGGTATACGCATGACAGACAATTTAATGATTTATTTTCAACCTGGAATACGAGCGAGACCAAGCAATCAAGCGGTGTATTCAGTATTGCACAGCCATTATTGTGGACAGACGGAACACTCGCATTACGCAATCAGTTTGGCTGGCGCAACTCTTACAGCGAATTTCAGGATACAAAAAATGAAACATACAATAATAATTTGTATCTGACATTTGATCAGCCACTATTCACTTATAACAGAACCCGTCTACAGCTTGCTGATGTTCAGCTTGACCTGGAGAATGCAACCCTGAATTATAAAATCCAGGAGCTGGTCTTGGAACAGCGTATCGCGCAGGCATTTTATCAGGCCTTTCAGAGGAAGATGAGTGTCCAGGTTACGAAGGAAGAAGTCCAGAATACGAAAGCCAGCTATGACATTATTAAAAATAAAGTTGATGCCGGATTGGCTGCACAGGAAGAGCTGTATCAGGCAGAGTTGAACCTTGCAACCAGCCGGTCCAGTCTGCAAAACGATCAGGTTTCACTTGAAAATGCTCTGGATCAATTCAAGCAAATGATAGGATTCTCGCTATACGAAGATATAACTGTTGTAGCTGAAGTACAGGAAGACAGTATCCCGGTCGATCTGGATAAGGCCCTTGATTATGGATTGAAATACAGGCTGGAGCTAAGACAACGTGCTGTTGATATCGAAAGTGCGAAAGCCAATTTGGTCAGATCATCTGCAACAAATGAATTTGAAGGCAATCTAAGCCTTTCATATGGTATTTTTGGAAATGAAGAAAATGTGAAAAATATTTATGATGTTCCAACACAAAACCAGGATTTTTCTATTTCGTTTGAAGTTCCGATTTTTGAC